>DFJD01000018.1:0-3415 GCA_002372875.1 Clostridiales bacterium UBA3680 | reverse complement strand
GCTTTGACACAGTATGCGGGAACATTAGCCAAATATGCGAATGATTAATTAATCAGTGGTTCCTTAATATAACAAAAAAAACTCCGAGTTTCCTCGGAGCTGTAGTTTATATACCTACTGTCGTGATTATTTGTTTTTTTCGGCAAGAAATTCAATCGAGCTTTGCAATGTTTTTTGGAAAACCAATGCCGCATCTTTTGCCGTTATGTTTGTATCCGCGTCCACATCGACATATTTAAACCAATTGTCTGTTTTGCTTTGTATAGGCATTTCAAAGGTGTTTACCAATGTTTTTTGCATGATATACGCTGCATCATTTGCCGTTATGTTTTTATTGTAATCGGCATCTCCAAACAAAAGGTCATTTTCGTTTACGCCCTTTGTAAATACAAATGGCTCGGAATACAGATAATAGTTACCGAAACTGCTGCCGTTTAATAAAAGGTCTGCCTTATATCTCCATATCATAAGAGAATTGTCGGCGTCAATATCTTCTATTTTGACCGCTTCGGCATCATCAAGTGTGAAAGACTCACCGGATTGTTTTTTTGCCGTCGGTTTTGAAATATTCATCACATCATCGGCAGTAACATTTTCTGATGATATATCGGTCACAAGGTCGGAAAACTTCCATGCTGCATCGGTAGTTAGTCCCGTAACGCCTTTAAGATAGTCTGCGGCTATATCGGATTCTTCGAAGTATGTCCACGGCCACACGGTAAGGCCTCTGTGTCTGCCTGCTTCAACGGTTTTATTTCCGTAATTATAGTTTGAAGGATTATATGTTGCATTCCACCTGTCTAAATCGCCGTAGAGTGTTTTTAACGCTTCTTCGGGGCCGTCGGTGTTCTCGATGAGCGCATAATTCGAAAATTCGGGGAAATAGCTCAATATACGTCCTTCTATAGGGAAATTAAGCGCACCTATGGATATTTCGGGAAAATAGTTGTAAATGGCGTTGAGTATGTCCTCATTAAATGTTACAAAAAAGACCTGATCCCATGCATCGTGATCATCCACGACCTTTTTGAAAAAGGGAATGATGTCGGGGTTATAGCTTTTTATCTCCGTATCGTGAATAAGTCCCGTTCCTTTAAATGCCTCAAGATACTCTTCAAATGTGGGAACAAAATATTCCTTGCCCTCATCTTGACCCATAAGTTTACCGTCTCTTGACATACTTGCGGAAACTTCGTTGTCATCGATTATGCTCTCCCAGTCAAAGGGACGGGAACGAAGCTCATCGAGGGTAAGGTTTTCCGCATATTCATCACCCATATTAAGTAATCTGCTTACCGTGTCATCATGCCAAATAAATACTTCTCCGTCTTCTGATAACTGAATATCGTTCTCAACCGAATCGGCACCCTCGGCAAATGCGGTTTTTGCCGAATCCAAGGTGTTTTCAACACACACGGAAGGGTCACCTCTGTGGCCTATAACAAATGGTATACGCAAAAGTGTAACAGCCTCGTCATTAAAAAACTCCATGCATTGCATCGCTTTTTCATAATCATCGGTAACAACGCCGTTTGCGCCTCGGGTATATGCTTGCATAATGCTTTGGGTATTATCGGATGTTCTCACCCAAACGGTCGCCGCAAGAGACTGCATGAGCCTGATATTTTCTTTGGTTGCGCTCTGTTCCGATATGATAACGGTTTTGCCGTGAGAGCCGTTTACAGATTTGATCATATCGGTAATATCCGATCTTGAAAGCTCCGTTTTGTCGGAATAATCAAGCATACCGCGCACATGGAGCAGATCGGCAATATCTTTTACAAGCGCTTTGTTCTCTTCCCCCGACACAACAAAGCAATCGCCAAGACCCGTTTGTTGAATATATGTCTTAAGGGCGGTCGCCGTTTCATTATCGTTTATGTAAAATGCGGGTATCATACCTTTTGTCATATTTTTGACAAAAGAATCAAAATCATCGCTAAGCAGTTCGCCGTTTTTATCATACACATTCAAATTCTTGTCGGGCCATAAAAAGCAGACGGCGGGACGGATATCGGCACTTGCCGTTTCGGCGGCACTTTGGTCGGCATTCCAGCCTATGGTAGCCGACATTACCCATGATGTTTCGGGTTCGTAAACCTTTGTATACGGCATTACATACATGGGTATGGTCTCAGTTTCGGTTGTGCCGCAAAGTTTACACTTATGCATTTTTTCACCCTCAAGCTGCGGAGTTGCGGGAGTGACGATCTCCCATTCGCCCCATGAATGGGCATTTGGATCCTTTTCCAACACTTTGGTCACAACATGAGTGGAGTCGGCACGGCAATACTTTGTTTCGCTTCCTTCTTTTAAACAAGTTGCCGGTGTGGTTTCCGTCCTTTCCTCGTCCCAATCGTGAAACGCCTCAAATTCAAATGCGATCACCACTCGATTTGGCTCTGTGAGTATCGGTGTGCAAAAATAGCTGTCATAGTATTCATGTTCACAGAATTCCACTTTCACTTCATCACCGAATTTATATCCGTCTTCGGTTTTTACTTGCATAAATAAAGTATATTTTTCTCCTCCGATGAAATTCCCTTCAAAAGGAACGACCGTAAAGGGTTCTGCCGTTTCATAGCTTGTTACCCATTTCGGCTCGCCGACGATCTCGGCTTTGGGCATACCCTCATCATCCTCGCAATACAGCTCTACGAGCTCTTTGTCTGTCGGGTCGTATTGTTTTGAGCATATAGGCGGTTTAAATCCAAAATCAAGATGATCTATAAGCTCATTTTCCGCAGCTGCAAAAGCGTTTATCGGCAAGACCGATATAAGCATAAATATTGACAAAGCAACACTTAACACCTTTTTTATTTTTTTCATGTTTTAGATCCTTTCATACCTTTATCATCATTTTATCAGAATAACGGTTGATTTTCTTCCTCATAAGACATACGAACATCCATATCCTTATATTGCGAGGAGGTTTCCATTCTGTGCATTTCGCGTTTGAAAATCTCATATAGGCTGTTGGGATTTTTCATAGATTACTTCCTTTCTTTTCTTTCTTTACTGTTATAACACGATTATATCATACAATACGGAAAATGTCATTGAGTTTTACTCAACAGTTTGCAGTATTTTTTCGGTCGAAGCAAAACAGTGTTGAAAAGTACGAAATCATAGGGTAGAATAAAAGAAAGGGGGAATAATAATGAAATACGAGCGATTTTCCGATGAATACGAATACAATACCGAAAAGGCGCCATCAGACAAATAAAGTATTACTATCCGCAATATATACGAAGATCACAACAGATATGTTCTGATCGAAGGCAGCGAAAATCTGCAAGAAAGAATAAAAGAAGAAATTGAAAAATTTAACAAACTAAGGAAGTCCCCCGCTTCTAAAGCGGGGGTGCTTACTTAAAATTCAGTGGAAGTCCAAGCTCCCACTGAATTTGGAATT
>DFJD01000121.1:6976-22251 GCA_002372875.1 Clostridiales bacterium UBA3680 | reverse complement strand
ATTGGTGCTATTTCTTCTGTAATACTTGATAAAATATTAAGGAAGCGCTGATTAATTCACTTGAAGCAGATTTGAGATAATGTTTTCGCAGACAAGGAAAAGACCCGATGGCATAGCCAGAAGCTACGTAGCGGCTATTTTGCTATGCAAAATAGTCCGTCCCTACGGGATTTGTAACTTTGCGTGCAAAGTTACAAACATGAGCTTTGACACAGTATGCGGGAACATTAGCCAAATATGCGAATGATTAATTAATCAGTGGTTCCTTAAATTAAGGGAGAATATGAATTGCGAGTCTGGCTTGTTATAAATGAATTCCTTAAAACCGAAAAATTCAACGAAATATATAAAATGCTGACAGATGCCTTGTATGAACGAGGGTACACAGTTGAGATAAAAACAAATGCTCAGCTGATTTATAACGGTGATACCTTTATAAACGATGTTGGAGATTTACCCGACAGAGTCATTTTCTGGGATAAAGATATTTTGCTTGCGAGGTTTCTTGAAAAAATAGGGTTAAAAGTGTATAACTCTTCTTTTTCTATTGAAATGAGTGACGATAAGGCATTAACGTACACTCTTCTGAAGAAAAACAACATACCTACACCCGAAACCGTGTTTTGTCCTATGACATATGAAAATATAGGATATAAAAATATCGAAGCATTTATTGAACCTGTGGCAAAAAAACTCGGATTTCCGTTCATCATAAAAGAATGTAAAGGATCATTCGGGAAAGGCGTATACCTTGCGGAAAATCTTCACTCCGCAAAGAATATTATTGAAAATACAAATAAGCCTCTTATATTTCAGAAATTTATAAAAGAATGTATGGGTGAGGATATCAGAATAAATGTTGTAGGTAAAAAGTGTGTGGCTTCCATGCTGAGAAAAAGCAAAGATGATTTTAGGGCTAATATAACCTTGGGAGGCACTGCTTTTGATTATGAACCGACTCAACAAGAGAAGGCATTGGCATTAGAATGTGCATCGGCTTTTGACCTGACTTTTGGCGGTATAGATATTTTACGAACAAATAACGGACCGGTGATTTGTGAGGTCAATTCAAATGCACATTTTAAAAGCATTTATGACTGCACCGGAGTTAATGTGGGAGAGGAAATTGCAAAAATAATCTGATGCTGGGATATATTATCTATGAAGATACGGAAGGAAAAAAAGATTATATAAATCGACACATCCAATACATGAAAGAAAAGGGCGTTCAGCTTGAACTTGTTATGCTTGACGAACTAAGATACAAGCATACACCTGATTTTGCCATAATGAGGGCAATAGCTCCAAATGTATCAAAAAGCCTTGAAAACAAAGGAGTACGTGTATTTAATAACTCTCTTGTTTCCGAAATATGCAACGACAAGTTGAAGACCTATCTTCTTATGAAAGAAAACGGGATAACATACCCCACTCTTTATAAAAAAACCGAAGAAATAACGCAATATCCCGTTGTTGTAAAATCAAGAAACGGACACGGCGGTACGGAAGTATTTAAAGCCGATAACAGAGATGAAGCAGAAAGATACTTACATAGGCTTGAGGGCAGGGGGATAATACAGCAGTTTGTCGATACACCGGGAAAAGACCTGCGTGTTTATGTTATAGGTGATAAAATAGTCGGCGCTATGTTAAGAAAAAGCACGACGGATTTTCGTTCCAATTTCTGTCTTGGAGGAAGTGCTTCGGTCTATAAACTCTCAAAATCTGAGGAAGAGCTTACAAAAAGAATAAGCTCTCTTCTGAAATTTGATTACGTCGGTATTGACTTTATTTTCCACAGAGGTAAAATAATATTTAATGAAATAGAAGATGTTGTGGGAAGCAGAATGCTTTATACATATACAGATATTGATATAGTTAAAATATATGTCGATTATATTTTAAAGGAAATGAAATGGATTTTTTGAATTATTTGAATAAGCCATCGGATTTTAAACAACGAAATACTCAAATAAAAGAAAATAAAAAAGCCCCGATCATAAAAGAAAAAAAGCTTGAAAGACAAAAAGGGAACTCTCTTTTGGAATTTCCCGATGATTACACTGTTATAGATCTTGAAACTACAGGTTTTGCAGGCAGAAATTCCATTACCGAAATTGGTTGTATCAAGTACAGAAACAGAAAAGAGGAATCTCGCTTTGAGACCCTTGTAAGACCTGATGGCAGCTTTTTTATACCGCATCAGATAACTGTTTTGACAGGCATTACAGCCGAAATGCTCAGGGATAAACCCCATTTTAGTGAAATATCCGATCAATTGTGGGATTATCTTCAAGGAGAAATATTAGTAGGACACAATGTGCATTTCGACATAAATTGTCTTTACGATAATTTTTATGCATGTGACGGAAGAATACTGAATAATGACTTTGTTGATACCCTAAGACTTTCAAGAAGGTTGAATAAGGGTTTAAAAAAGCACACACTTGAATATCTTTGCAGATACTACGGAATAGAAAATTCACACCATCGTGCTGTAGCCGATTGTGATTCTACACACAAGGTGCTTGAATATCTAAGGGAAGGATAACATAATGAAGCTGAAAACAATAATAGCGGGCATCGTTATTGCCATGCTTTACACTACAAATACCTTTGCATTTGTGCAAACGATTTCTTTACCTGAAAGAGAAGTAAATACTGTTCGCCTTTACGAAGAAATTGCATATCCTGTGCAAGGAGGAAACATTTACTTTGACGGAAAAGGAAAAATAACAAAAGCGGATCCCACCGTTACGCGCGCCGACATACCCCAACAAATAAATTCCGTTGCGGTCACGGAAATAGGAGATGAAGCTTTTGCCGATAATACCGTTTTAAAGTATATCAATCTTCCCAACGGTCTTACTCACATCGGTATGTATGCCTTCTACGGATGCACGGCATTAGAGTCGGCGGATATACCCGCAACGGTAAAGAAAATAGATTTTGCGGCGTTTTACGGCTGTTCGGGCTTACTGAGTGTATATTTTGAAGAGGGTCTTGAGGAAATATCGAGCAGTGCTTTTTCAAAATGCAATATGCTAAGAGGAGTTTATCTTCCCAAAAGCCTGTCTAAATACAGCTCCGATATGTTTTTCGACTGTCCGTCATTAAAAACCATCACCGTTGTTGAGGGCGGTGAATACCTTAAGTCCGTTGACGGAATTTTGTTTTCCGCTGACGGAACTAAATTGATCGAGTGCCCCGGAGCTTACCAAAGTGAGGATTTTTGGATTCCTTCAACTGTTACCGAAATATCATCCGGCGCTTTTTCCGCTTGCTCAAAAATAAGTCACTTCTCTGTTCAGGAGGGAAACACCGTATATATGGCGGTAGAGGGTGTAATATTTACAAGAACGGGTAAAAGACTTGTTGTATATCCCTGCGGCTCCGAAAATGAAAGCTATACTGTTCCCTACGGAGTTGAACATATAAGAAACACTGCGTTTTGTGAATGTGATAATTTAAAAACGATAAAAATTCCCAACGGTGTTAAAACTATAGGAGCATCTGCATTCAACGGCTGTGACGGACTTACTGAAATTTCTCTTCCGCCTAGTGTTGAGGGAATAGGTCAGCTTGCATTTGCTTTTTGTCCTAACACTACACAAATAAGATTGCATTCAAACATATCTTCCATAGCGGAGGCGGCTTTTGCCGAATCGGAAGCGGCGGTTTTGATCGTAAAAGAAGGTTCATTTGCCAAAGAATACGCCGTTGGTAATGATCTGAAATATGAGATAGCACTACCCCTTAAAGGAGATGTGGATTGGGACGGAACTGTAAACAGAGCTGATTACATAGCGGTATCAAAGTATTTTTCGGGCTCTCCTTCCGCAATAGACGAGGAAAATACCGAAGTATCGGGAGACGGAACAATATCAAGAGTTGATTATATAACCTTCTCAAAGTATTTTTCAGGAAAGACTGATGTATTTTGATATTACGGAGTGAAATATATGGATAAAAAATCTTTAACTCTCAGGGGAAATGGTTGGGAAAAACGAAATTCCAAATGGCTTATTGCTCCGTGGCTTTTTTTGGGCGGGCCTGCCTTTCTTTACATCGGAGTAAAGGCAAACAGGTTCAAATGGATAATGTACGGCTTTTTTTACAGTATGTTTATGCTTATACCGGCGCTTTCTTTTCCGTTGTATATTATAACTATTGTACATGCATACAGAGTAAAAGATGAATACCTTATAAGACTTGATGCCGAGGTTACACGTAAAGAAAAGTTGTATAGATCCATAAGAGAAAAACGGGCACAAGAAGAGGTTATTGACGGCGACAATGTACATTTTACACCGGAGTTAAGGCAAGACCAAAAAGGGAGAGACACGGTTTTCTCAACTCAAGCCTATCAGTCTTTTCAAAAGAAGCCATCAGCTGCACAACGCGAAAAAATAGAACTTTATGAGCACGTTAAGGCTGTATCTATGGATGATTATTTTAAGCCTTTAAGCAAGAGAGTTAAGAAAAATGTGTATTTTTACACCGTAAAAAGCGTAAATGCTGCACTTGAAAGCTTTCTTTTAAAATACTATGAAGAGGCTTTTGTAGTAAAAGAGTTTGAAACGGTCGAAAACAGCAGAGTTTCGGAGTATGAATATACGGTAGGGCATAAATATGAAAGAACTGTGGATTTTTATGAGGAAGCATTAAAAAAATGGCTTCCACAGCTTAATAAAAATACAGTTAAATTGCTCTCCTATTCACTTTACAACACGATAAATCTCTATAAAAAATATACTGATCAGGATGAAAAGGCTGTTTTTATCAAGCTTTTGGTTTGCTTAAAATACAATATGTATCCTCTTCTTACGCAATTGGGCGGAGAAAATCCTCCCAAGCTGTTTTGTGAGCTTGAGGATGGAGTTTGTGAGCTTATGCTTTTAAACGCCGTTTCCGATATCGGTTGTGATGTCATTTTGATATACAAAGGGGAAATAGAAGCTCTTCTTTCCGAAATTTCGGAAATACTTACAGTACCCGGCGGAACACCCGTATCGACAGGCTTTGATATTTCATATTTGGAAAAGAGAGCAAATGCTTTAAAGGAAGCCTATGAAAGCGGAAAGTTAATAAGATATAAACCAAGCACCAACACCTTCCCAAATTCGGACAAGCTTACGGGTATAAAAATCGATCCGCTCTCAAGAGGAGAAGATATAGTTACTTATTATAATGCTTTTGTTAAACTTGTCGGAGTATGGAACAGAACAGACTACATAACGGAGCTTTATGACCTCTATAATATTGCAAAGCAGAATGACAGGGGAGTATGTATAACAAAAGAACTTGTTCTCCCCAATAAGCGAGACATAGAAAACATTTCCTTTAACAAGGAAGCACACGGAGATGAGCTGATAGCATCTCTTGCGGAAAACATACAATACGGTCTTAACATTGAACTGCAATGGATAATGATAGATGCATTCAAAAAAATAATGCAAAATCAGGGCGGAGATGAAGAAAGTATTGTTTATACCGCACTTTGCATCATTACATGGTTAAAGAATATCATGTCGGAACTTTTTATAAGCGAAAATATCAGAAATACGGGCTTATTTATAAAAATGGGCGATTGTTCTTCAACAGAAGAAAAAGCATTTCTGCTCTTTCTTTCGCTTTTACCTACGGATGTTCTTATACTTGTGCCCGATAAGAAAACCACGGCGTATCTTTCCGAAAAAGATATACTTGTAAAAGAATATATTGACATCCTTGATTTAAAAGAATACCCTACTGACAGAGCATCCTACAGTATAGATACCTTGGCTTATTCTTCCGAAAAGGAAATTGAGGGAATACTTTACGACGGTACGGGTCTTTATAAGGATATGCAGTATTCAAAGGCTAATGCCATTACTCTAAAGAATACCTTTGAAGAAACGGAAATTTATTGGAAAGAACCTTTCAAATATCGTCCGGAATTTTCGGTAAAAGGAGATGCTGTTAATTTACCCGTCATATTTATGAAAATATCCGGAGTGCCAAGATCCGATATATCTTCATATTGGGAGTATATCCATTCCCTGTGGAGCAAAGAAGTTCTTCTTATGAGATTTCCGCCTATGAGTGTCGGAGAGGATCATTACTCTTGTGATAATATATGCAGAGAACTTGTAAACAAAGGAAAAATTGATAAAGCAGCACTTAAAGGAAAGAGCTTTTTTAAATATGGTTATTTAAGAGGGGAAATACTTGAGTATATGCTCGATAAAGCTGAGCTTTTGATTCAAAGCAAAATTATTGCACCCGTATATGCCGAGGATACGGACGGAGCCATACTGTCGGTGCTTATGAATCTCCCCGAAGAAATAGTCAGAAAAATACAGAGCTTTGATTTTACAAAAGATGCTCCCAAGCTTATATATATATATGCCGATAAGGAAGAAATAACCTTTGAAGATGCGGTAATAATAGCTTATCTTAATATTATAGGCTTTGATGTGCTTATTTTTGTACCTACAGGCTATAGTTGCGTAGAAAGATACTACACCGATAATATACTCACCGAATATAAAATAGGTGATTATATGTATAATTTAAAAGTACCCGATATTGCGACACTTGCACCTCGCAGTAAATTTGAAATATTAAAAGACAGGGTATTTAAAAAAGGAGGAAAATAGAATGGGACTTGACTTTACAAAATTCAATGCCAACGCACAAGATTCGAATGCAAATGTGGAGGTACAGACTGCCGTACAGCAGCCGATGCAGGAAATAGTTCCTGCGGAATACAACATAACCGTAGACAGAGAACAGCTTACACAAAAGCTTGTAAATTCCGAAGAGGTCGATAAGCTTGTATCAACAATAGAGGTACACAATATGAACAGTATTGTTACCTTCGGGGCAGAAGCTGCCGAAGAAATATCGAAGGCTTCAGACACGGTATTAAACAGCTTAAATATGAATGAAATAAACGAGACCAATAAGCTTATGACAGCTCTTGCAAATATTATGAGCAAGTTTGATGTTGAAGAGCTTAAGGAGAATCCTTCCCTTTTCGGAAAGCTTTTCGGAAAAGTCAGAGAAGAGATAGATAAGCTTCTTGAAAAATATACCACCATGGGAAGTGAGATAGATAAAATATACATTCAGCTTAAAAAATATGATGATGAGATCAGAAGGTCAAACATTAAATTGAATACAATGTTTGAGGCTAATGTAAACTACTATCATGAACTTGTAAAGTACATTCTTGCAGGTGAACAGGCTTGTAATGAGATGCAGGAGTATATTAACGCAAGAGAAAAGGAACTTGCGGAAACGGGAAATAATGAAATTCGCTTCGAACTTCAAAGCCTTAATCAATCCCTTCTTATGATGGAGCAAAGAGTTCAAGATTTGAGAACAGCCGAAAATGTGGCTTTGCAGTCTGTTCCGATGCTTAAGACCATGGAATTTAGCAATTATAACCTTATAAGAAAAATAAATTCCGCCTTTATCATAACCTTACCGGTATTTAAGCAGGCTCTTGCACAGGCGATTTTATTAAAGCGTCAGAGAATACAGGCTGATTCAATGGCGGCTCTTGATGCCAAAACAAACGAACTTTTGCTTAAAAATGCCGATAACACCGTTCAGCAATCAAAATTGATTGCAAAAATGGCATCGGGAAGTTCTATACAAGTAAACACACTTGAAAAAACATGGCAGACAATAGTAAACGGTATAGACGAAACTAAGAGAATAGAGCTTGAAGCAAGAAAGCAAAGAGAAGTTGACAAGCAAAGACTTGAAAACATAAAGAATGACTTTAACAAAAGATTTATTGAAGCGGGAAATATTCAATAATACACTAAGTAAAGCGCTGATTGTTAAATCGGTGCTTTACTGTAAAAAAAGTTAACAATTTTGTTATTTTTTCTTGACAAATACTTTCCATGATGTTAAAATGTTTAGCGTTGACGCCTTGAGATATTTTTAAGGCTCAATGTTTATGTCTTATCTTACGGAACCGGAGTGTTTGTATGCTTATAGATGTTAAAAATATTACTCTTGATACAGTTCCCTTTTCTTTTTCCGAAAAGATATCGGTACCTCGCGACGGTAAGTTGGTTGCTGCCGATGTCGATTTTAAAGGTGAAGTTTTCAAAAGAGACAACAATTTTATTGTCAAGGGTGATATTAAAGCAGTTTTGACCGTAAATTGCGATCTGTGCTTAAAGGATATGGAGATCAAAATGGATATACCATTTGACGAGGTATATTCTCGACAAAACGATCCCGAATCCGAAAACAGACCAATGACGGAAGAAACTATAGATCTCAGGCAAGCTGTTATAGCCGACATTCTTTTGAATATGCCTATGCAGGCGGTATGTTCCGAGGACTGTAAGGGACTTTGCCCAAAGTGCGGTCATAATTTAAATGACGGCGAATGCGGCTGTGACAGAGGATATATAAATCCTGATTTTGAAGGCTTATTATCACTATTTGGAGAGAACAGGGAGGTGTAAGTGATGTCAATTTGTCCTAAGGGAAGAAGATCTAAGGCAAAAAGAGATGCAGGCAGAGCATCAAGCTGGAAAGTTGCTGTTCCTACACTTGTTAAGTGTGGTAGATGCGGAGAGCTTATGATGCCTCACAGAGTATGTAAGAATTGTGGTACATACGACAGAAAAACAATTATAGCTATGGATTGATAAAAAAGCTCCCAAAGGAGCTTTTTTTATTCCTAAAAACTTCAAAAAGGAGTAACAGATGGAAAAAATAATATACAATACAACAGCAGAAGAGGCACTTAAAAGGCTCATTGAAGGTAATAAAAAATATTTAAAAAACAGGGGTAGTAAAATACAGGCTGAAGAAAGTATTATTGCTCGATCCGCAATAGAAGGGCAAAGACCCTATGCTATAGTAATAACCTGTTCCGATTCAAGAGTGATTCCCGAAGCAATATTTTCAGCGGGAATAGGAGATATTTTTGTTATACGAGTTGCAGGAAATGTTATAGATGCTCATCAGTTAGGCTCTATAGAATACGCCGAAGAACATTTGGGAACGGGTCTTGTGCTTGTGTTGGGTCACACAGGCTGCGGAGCCGTGGATGCTGTTTTGAGCGGACACTCGGGTACATATATAAAATACATTGCCGACTCTATAAAACAAGCGGTAGGCACCGAAAAAGATCCCTACAAAGCATGCGAATTAAATGTAAAAAACAGTTGCAAGATCATAGAAGAAAGTCTTATTATCCGTAAGGATGAAAAAGAATACGGCTTAAAAGTAATGGGAGCCATATATGATATTACTACCGGTAAAGTGAATTTCCTTTAAGTAAAGCGAGATTATAGTCTTTCCAAGATACTCTGAAATTGTGAAAATTTATTAAAATGTGATTTTTGAACGCATTATATATTGACAAATTAATATTTAAGGTATAAAATCATTAACACTGTTAGATAATAACGGTGTTATTTTTATAGACAAAAACGAGGGTAAGAAATTATGCCTAAAGAAGAGGTTATTTTAGAAACCATTGAGAGTATTAAAAAACTGAAATTTTTTGAATATGAAGCTCATAAAGACAAGCAATGGCAACTCGGATTTACAGAAATTAAAACACTTGACTTTATAAGCAGATTTGAAGAAGGTGAAAGTTCGGGAGAAATAGCCGCTTTTCTCGATGTATCCACTGCAAGAGTGGCAAAGATACTAAGTGGGCTTGAAAAAAAAGGTCTTTTGGAAAGAAGGATAGATCCTTTTGACAGAAGAAAGATTATAGTAAAGCTTACCGAAAACGGGAAAAAGAAATATGAAACAATTAATAAGATTATGTTTGGTCACATGAACGAAATGTATGAAGCATTGGGGCCCGAAGATGCCGAAAGCTTTTCGAGGATCGTAAAAAAACTTTGCGGTTGGGTTGAGGAAAATAAAAGCGTGCTTGTTGAAAAAATGCGAAAAGCTGAACAAAATAACTGATAAATATGCTATAAATTTATCCATTATGCACAAATGAATATTTTTGAAATCATATCAGTTTTTTGAATTCCATAGAATTATCGGCATGAAGTATCATACTTCTGCTTTAAAAATATAAATATATTATAACAGGAGAAAGAAAAATGAAGAAATATGTCAAAATAACAGCATTGATGCTTGCTATGCTCCTTGTTGCGGGTTGTGCGCAGAAAAATAAAGAAAGCTCGGAGCAAACCGCTCAAACGGAAACAATAACAAATGTTGAAGTTTCAAAACCCGAAATAAGAACCATGAAGGATGAGTATAAATATAACGGTACCCTTAAGCCTAAGGATACTGTAAATGTGGTCGGTACTCTTTCGGCAAATGTTGAACATGCTTATTATGAAGTAGGCGAGTATGTTGCAAAGGATGCAAAATTGTTCGATATGGACACCGAGGATGTGCAGCTTTCCATAAATTCGGCAAAGGCTTCTCTTGATACGGTTAATGCAAACATCAGAAGTGCACAGACAGGTGTCGATCTTGCTAACGGCTCATCTATGGAATCTCAGTTATCAAGTGCGAAAAACAATATCACAAATTGTCAAACAAGTCTTGAAAACGCTAAAACTGCAGCTCAAACAGCTCAAAAAGGTGTTGATAATGCCGATATACAGATAAAGCAGGCAGAAATAGGAGTAAAGAACGCTCAAACAGCTATCGACAATGCACAGATAGCTCTTAACAATGCGCAGATTGCTTTAAATAATGCACAGCAGACTTATTCCGATAATCGCCAGCTTTATGAAGTAGGCGGAATAAGCATGGAGGCTCTTAATAATTCCGAGGATGCTCTCGAACAGATGCAAAACTCATACAATACAGCTTTAAATGCTTATAACAGTGCACAGGCAGGCTATGATTCGGCAAATGCTTCTTATCAGAGTGCCGTTAATGCAAAGGAAACGGCATCAAACAGCCTGACAACCGCACAAAGAGCCGTTCAGTCCGCACAGACAGCTCTCGAAAAAGCAAATGATGATTATGACAGACTTAAAAACACTACCGCAAGTGAAAATTCGAGAAGGGCATCCGACTCACTCAATACTGCCCAAGCATCTAAGTCAAGTGTTCTTGCGGCTATAGATCAAGCGCAGTCAAAGCTTGATGATGCCAGTGTATCATCTCCCATTTCGGGTGTTGTGCTTGAAAAGAATGTTACTGTCGGAGGCTTTTATTCAGCAGGACAAACAGCCTATAAAATTGCGGATACATCTTCTATGGATATTGAAGTAAATATCTCGGAGAATATATCCTCTATCCTCGGACTCGGAAGCAAGGTCGACATAACTATACCTTCCATTTCCGATGAAAAGTTTGAAGGAGCTGTATCCGAACTTTCTCCCGAAGCTAACTCCGATGGTACATACAAAGTAAAAGTAAGAGTTCCCAATCCCGACGGAAAACTTGTAAGCGGAAAGTTTGCAAATATTTCTTTTGCTAAAGAAGAAAGCGCCAATGCTCTTTCTGTTCCCAGAAATTCCGTTATACATAAAGATGATGAATATTATGTGTTTATAATTGACGGTGATAAGGCAGTTAAAAAGAATGTTCAAATAGGTATAGATAACGGAGACTATATAGAAATAAAGAAAGGCATATCTGTAAAGGACGATGTTGTAACCACAGGCCAGACCTACCTTAAGGACGGTGATAAGGTAAATATTGTCGCGGGCGATGAAGAAAACTCTTCAAATACAGAGGTCTCAACCGAAGTAGTCACAGAAGAAAACTCCAAAAAGGGGGATTCTAAATGACAGCCTTCTTTGTAAAAAAAAGAATAACAACCTTAATGCTTGTTCTTGCGATAATGCTTGCAGGTGTTGTTGCCTACTCATCTCTTGAACTTGCATACTATCCCAACATGGATCTTCCCGCAGCTATCGTTCAAACCACTTACGTAGGTGCGGCTCCCGAAGAAATAGAAGATCTTATAACAAAACCCATAGAAGAATCGGTTTCCACGCTTTCGGGTGTAGATTATGTTATCTCATGGTCTTCGGCAAACTCGTCAATGGTAGGTGTTGTATTTGTTGACGGAACCGATATTGACAATGCCGTAAACGATATGAGAGAAAAGGTCGACAGAGTAAAGCCGACCCTTCCCGACGATGCGGACGACCCCATGCTCCTTAAAATGGAGATGAACGCAACCACCATATCCGTGGGTGTAACAAGTGATAAATACGATGTAGATACACTTTATAATCTTCTTGATGAAAACATATCCGATGAATTTGAACGTATAGACGGTGTCTCTTCCGTATCATTAGACGGTGGTAGAGAAGACATTATAAAAGTTCTTCTTGATAAAGACAAGATGGAAAAATACGGAGTGTCAATGTCTGCGGTATCTGCTGCTATGAAAGCAGAAAATGCAAATACACCCGCCGGTAGTGTTGATGAGGGTAACTATAACCTTCAAATAAGAACTCAGGGTGAATTTGAATCCATTGAGGACATGAAGAACCTTATCATCTCCACAAATGGCGGTAACGCGGTTCTACTTAAGGATATTGCCGATGTTCAAGAAAGTAAAGCTGACGAAAGCTCGGTAACTTACATAAACGGTAAGCCGGGTGTTCAGTATGCACTCTCAAAAAGCTCCGACGGTAATATAGTTACCGTTACCGACAGGATCGTTTCCACCATAAGCAAAATAAATGAAAAATATCCGGACCTTCAGTTCCAGATAATGACAACGACCTCCGATTATATCAAACTTTCCATTAAGAACATTATAGATACCGCATGGCAAAGTGCTCTTATAGCCGTGCTTGTGCTTTTGTTCTTCCTTAGAGATTGGAAGACTTCACTTATTATCGGTGTATCTATTCCCACATCTATGTTTGCAACCTTTGCACTTATGTATTGTGCGGGTATGACAATGAACATGGTTTCAATGGGTGGTGTTGTTATCGCTATCGGTATGTTGGTCGATAACTCAGTCGTTGTACTTGAAAACATATTCCAGCATTCTCAAAGGGGAGAAGGCCCCAAGGAAGCATCACTTAACGGTACAGGTGAGGTAACAATGGCGGTTATGGCGTCTACCCTTACTTCGGTAGCCGTTTTTGCGCCCATGCTTTTTATAAGAAGTATGATGGGACAGATGCTTTCCAATATTGCACTTACTATCGTGTTTGCACTAATGGCTTCCCTTATCGTTTCTCTTACATTCGTTCCTATGGCATCTTGCTTCGTTATGACCATGAACGAGGCAAATAAGAACAGAGGAGCATTCAGGCCGCTTAAAAAGCTTGGAGATTTGATCGGAAAGTTCCTTGACGGTGTTGATGCCTTCTACGGAAAAATTCTTCACTCTGCATTAAAGCACAAGGTGATTTCCGTTTTACTTGCTTTTGTTGTGTTTGTATTATCCCTTCTTGTATCAAATTCCGTAGGTACAAACCTTATGGACAGAGGTGATGAGGGTGTTGTAACTGTTACAGCAGAGCTTCCCACGGGTTCAAAGATAGAAGAGTGCGACAAGATGCTTCTTAAGATCATTGATACTGTAGGTGAAATTCCCGAGCAAAAGTCGATGATTGCTTCGGCAACAAGCGGAAACGGTATTCGTTCATCATCAAACACAGTTACATATAACCTTGTCGACAAAGAAGACAGAAATAGAAGTGCCGATGAAATAAAGGCATATATAGAGGATAAAGTTAAAAACATTGCAGGTGCCGAGATTACGGTAGGCACAAGTGCCGTAGCCGCAGGTTCAATGGGTAATTCGGGTATTGATATTTATGTATACGGCTCGGATATGGACCGGCTGCGTAAAATATACGATGACCTTGAAGTCGAGTTTATTAATGCGGGTGCTACCAATATGGAAAGCTCACTTGAAGCAACCATTCCCGAAGCCAGCATAAAAGTCGACAGAGCAAAAGCAGCAAAATACGGTATTTCTACTACAGCAATAGCAAACACCGTCTATATGGCATCAAACGGTACAAAGGCATCCGAATATAAGCACAACGGTACGGAAATTGATATACGACTTGAATATCCCGAGGAGACCGTAAAGTACATAAAGGATATTCGTTCAATGACTATTACAACTCCTACAGGTGCGGTAATACCTCTTTCCGAGGTTGCCGATATAGAGATGTCTCAATCTCCTTCACAGATAAGAAGAAGAAATTCAAGAAGATATCTTGAAATAACAGGCGAGTTTGAGGGTATTGACAGTGGAGCTCAGAAAGTTAAGGCTGATAAGATACTCAGTTCTTACAATTGGCCCGAAGGTTACGATTATGAGTATGGCGGCGTTATCGAAATGATGGGAAAAACTTTCTCACAGCTGTTTACAGCCATAATTGTTGCGGTTATACTTGTATATATGATAATGGCTTCTCAGTTTGAGTCATTTGTATACCCCTTTATACTAATGTTCTCAATGCCTATATCTATTACAGGCGCTATATTCGGACTTTTTGTTACGGGTAAGAACATATCCTCGGCGGTTTACATGGGCTTTATCCTGCTTGTAGGTATGGTTGTTAACAACGGTATCGTTCTTATAGACTATGCAAATCAGCAAAGAGAGAAAAATGATATAACAGCTGATGAAGCAATGAAAATAGCAGGCCCTGCAAGACTCAGACCTATACTTATGACCACCTTGACCACTATTTTCGGTATGATGCCTATGGCTATGGCTTTAGGTTCGGGTATGGAAAGTATGCAGCCTCTCGGAATTGCCGTTATATTTGGACTTACGGCATCTACCATGCTTACACTCGTATTTATACCCGTGCTTTATTGCATCATTTCAAATATCGGCACGAGTATACACAACAGGCTTACAGGTCGAAAAGACCGTTTATACAGAAAACAGACCCACCTTGAACAAACGGAAGTAACCCAAAAGGAGGAAGAGCTATGAAAAGAAAAGTTGCATTAGCATTGTTGATCACAACCATGATCAATACAAGCGTTTCAGCTCAAACAGTGTATTCAAATACTCATCGCCAAAGACAGATGACTGCAAGTGCCAATGTTACTACTGAAAATGTAGGAACAGGCGAAAAAGAAGATAATATCCTTACGGTAGACGAGGCGGTTGAAAAGGCCATTTCATACAGTTCTTCCATCAAGGCATCAAAGGAAAATGCAGAGGTTGCAAAGCTTAATTTGGATGATGCCACAAGAGATTTTAAGTATGCTACCGAGTGGGCGGAAAATGATTCTCTTGCCAATCAGATAAATTCTTTGAATCTTGCAATTAGATCTTATGATTCTTCCGTAAAGAAGACAAAAGATACAATAGAGTATAA
>DFJD01000121.1:6017-6891 GCA_002372875.1 Clostridiales bacterium UBA3680 | reverse complement strand
GTGCTTGATTGCAAAAGAAATATAGAGCTTTATGATAAATCTCTTGCACTCCGTGAAAAACAGCTTAAAATTGCCGAGGTTCAGCTGAAACTCGGCAAAATAAGTCAAAATGCGTATGATAAGCAGTTGAAGGAATACAAGACTTCACAAGTAAGCAAAAGAAATCTTGAAACAACGCTTTCAAGTGTCTATGCATCATTAAATCAGCTTATGGGTACAAATATAACAAGTGAATATAAAATTGTTGTAGATAAGCCCGAATATGAGGAACTTGGAGTTATAAATATAACGTCTGCCATAAATTACGCAATAGACACAAACACCACTGTTAAAACGGCTATCGATAATGCGCAAACAAAGAAAAAGGCATATGACAGGTTTTCATCCCTTAATTCTGTAGGAAAGAAAGAATCCTATGAGTATGCCTATACTCAGGCAACAAGAGATGCAGACAATGCAAAAACGAGCGTATCAACGGCTGTGAAAGCTCTTTGTGAAAATATTTCAAATGCGGAAACAACACACACAGACAATATAAACAAGCTTTCATTGGAGCAGCAAAACCTGGAAATTATCCAAACACAGTATAAGCTCGGCAAAACCACACAAGTTGCTGTTGATGCTCAACAACTTACGGTAGACCAGCTTAAGGCAACAATTGAGTCTGAAGAATATTCTCACGATTTACTTGTAAGACAATATAAAAACAGCGATCTGCTCGTTTAAAAAAGGGCTGTAAAAAAGTACAAATCGTGACAAATCACAACAAAAAAACAGAGTCCCGGCCTCTTAAGAGGCGGAACTCTGTTTTTTTTTTGCTGTTTTTTACAGCCTTTTTTTATTATGTACTGCAAAATAGTCCGTCCCTACGGGA
>DFJD01000121.1:0-5969 GCA_002372875.1 Clostridiales bacterium UBA3680 | reverse complement strand
CGTCCCTACGGGATTTGTAACTTTGTAAGCAAAGTTACAAACATGGGCTTTTACACAGTATGCGGTACAATTATTTTTAATAATTGTACCGGAGAAGTGGTCGAAATGATATACGAGGGATTATTTATCGCTTACTTTTATTGGAGTCCCCAATCGTCAATTGTTTGTTTATAATAAAAGAATTCATCTCCTTTTTTTACTATTATGACTATTGGTTTTAGTTTTAATCTATTAAATTCATGTTTGTAATTTAATATTGTTTTGTTAATATCTTTTATATCCCCATCATATATAATAAAAATACCATAAGCTGAATATTCAATAAAATTGTTAAAAATTTTATCTTCGCTATAATTATTAATTAAATAATCTTTGTAACGAGCAAATGAATCAACTTCAAATATAAAAAAATCGTCATTCAATTGTATTTCACGCTTTAATTTATTTGTTACTATATTACATGCATATGTTTCTTGTATGTTTGTAACAGAATCAAAATTTGTAAAATTGTTACTACTCAATGATGTATTACCTTGTATATATTCAACAGGGAAATGGTCATCCCTTTTAACTTTATACTCAGCTTGCAAAAAGGATATTAATGTATGAGGATACTCTAAAGGCACCCATATTTCATAATCATCATAATCATAAATAGCAACTATAGACTCATCAAATACTTTTATTCTATTATACTTTATTTCTCTGTACAAATCGGAGTACCTATAAGATAAATATCCTTCGGATATTTTTTTGATAGCAAACACATTATATACATAAAATAATACTATTAAAAAAATTGTAATTAATAAAACAAAAAATTTTTTATTCTTCATTTGCTTCACCAACCCCAAAAATTTCTAAGGAAACGATGATTAAGTCACTATAAATTTTGCATTGATTAACTTATGCAAAATTTTATTCTTTTTTGTAAAAATTAGCTGAAAATAGTGAGTACAACTCCTTTGTTTGCTGTTATAGTAGATGGACGAATAATTTCAACCCACTTTGACCAAGGAATAATATCTTCCATCTGTTCAAGAAATTTTTCCTTTTTCGTTGTACGTTTTCTGTTTGAATACTCTATATCGGATAATGTAATTTGATTATTTTTCGTGCCGGCACCTCCACATCATGATAGTGCTATAATATCAAATTATGAGTGTATTTGAAATAAAAAACAGAATTTTATGTGGATTTGAATACTAAATCAGTGTTTCCTTAATTTTTCTCGGAAATCTCAACTTTTCCGAGAAAGCAGACAAACGGTTTCAATGTGTGCGGTATGGGGGAACATATCCACAGGCTGAACCTTCTCTATTTTGTAATCATTATCTTGGCACAATATTTTCAGATCCCTTGCAAGAGTGGCACTGTCACAGGAAATATATACTATTTTATCCGGAAGGACTTTCTTGAGCATTTCAAGAAGGGATGCATCACATCCTTTTCTCGGAGGATCTACAAAAACAATATCGGGTGATATTCCTTTCTCATTGCAAAGAAACGGAACGATCTCTTCACTTTTTCCAACGAAAAATTCGGCATTGTTAATATTGTTTATTTTTGCATTTTCTTTTGCACAGTCGATAGCCTCCGCCACAATTTCAACTCCGTAGACTTTTTTTGCTTTTTTTGCAATAAAAAGTGAAATTGTGCCTGTTCCGCAGTAAGCATCTATCACGGTTTTGTTTGGTGTGACATCTGCAAGACCGAGAGCGGTGGAATAGAGTACTTCTGTTTGAAAAGTGTTGACCTGAAAAAAAGAAAGAGGGGATATTTTAAAGTTTAGATCCTCAATTTTTTCGGTTATGTGATCTTCCCCGTATATACATTTTATATCATTTGAAAGTATCACATTCGTTCTTTTTGTGTTGCTGCAAACAAAAATACTCGTAACGCCGATTTTTTTCAGCTCTGTAATACATTCCTCCGAAAGCATCAGACTATTGGCATTTATAACAAGAATAACCATAATATCATCGGTTTTAAAACCATGTCTTATTACAATGTGCCTTAAAAGACCGCTGTGTTTTTCCTCGCTATAAGGAGGAATATTTTCCTTCTTCAAGATATTTATAATTTTGCTGTTTATTTCGGGTCCTATTACGCAGTTTTCACAAGGTACGATTCGATGACTGTTTTCCGCATAAAAACCCGTTATCATCTCTCCGTTTTTTTCGCTTACGGGATATTGAGCCTTATTTCTGTATTTATAAGGGGAAGAGGCTCCTATGGTAGGTTCGATTTCTATATTTTTAAATCCGCCTATCCTTTCAATGTTGTTTTTTACTTTATCCCTTTTAAATATAAGCTGAGCATCGTATTTTAAATGTTGTAAGGTACAACCGCCGCATTTACCGGCAACAGGACATAGGGGGTCTTCTCTGTCGGAAGAAAAACTCAGAATATTTAAAACTCTTGCATAGGAAAAATTCTTTGTTACCTTCGTTATGGCAATATTAACTTTTTCTCCGGGAAGTACACCTTTTATAAAAATGGGATAGCCGTCAATTTTGGCTATCCCTTCGCCGTTTATGCCCAAAGAGGTTATATCGACCGTAAGTTCTTGGTTTTTCTTTAATAGCATATCAGAACTCCGTTTTTCTTATCTTTCTTTGAAGTATTTTATTGTAATCTGTCCATTTCACGGAAGGGGGTAAGGCTTCAAGGCTATCTGTGAACATTTTCACCTTTGCGTCGATATCATCGGCACAGTGAAGAATGAATGACTCAATAGTACGGGGCAGCTTCGGAGAGCCAAATTCATATTCACCGTGATGGGCAAGTATGCAGTGTTGCATAAGAAGTTTCAGTTCTCTTGGAAAGCCGTTTATTTTATCGGCTTCGGCAGCGATAAACTCAGCACCCATAACAATATGCCCTATAAGTTCTCCGGCGTCTGTATAATCCACAGACGGAAAGTCGGAAAGTTCAAATATTTTGCATATATCATGTAAAAGGGCACATGAAATTACAATATCTCTGTTGACCCCTTCGTAGTGTGTTGCAAGAAAATCCGCTACCTCCGTCACAGAAACCGTATGCTCTATCAGTCCGCCAAGATAGTCGTGATGCATGGATTTTGCGGCAGTATGCTTTTTGAATTTATCGGCAATTTTCTTGTTTTCTATAAACACATTTGTAAGCAGTTGTTTTATATATTCATTTTCCACCGAATTAACATACTTTACAACCTTTTCATAAAGCTCGGAAATATTCTTTTTTGTAGAGGGTATGTACTCCGATTCGTCATACTCTCCTTCCTGAGCTTTTCTGATTTGCTTTATATTCAGTTGAAGATCTCCGTTAAAGGTGATGACGGTGCCGGCGACCTTTATAAAATCTCCTTCTTCAAAGCTTTGTATTTTGTTGTTAAGCTCCCAAACCTTACCGTTGATCGAGCCGGTTTTATCCAATAATGTAAGGGAAAGATAATTTTTTCCGTTTTTGGATGTAAGAGATTGTCTTTTCTTACAAAAATAAAATTCCACAACATTTTCCGAATCCCGTAATTCATTTATATATCTCAAAATTATCCTCCTAAAATACTTATATAAAAAAACTCACGGCAACAAAGGGTTGCCGTGAGTAAAAATTTCGTCTAACCGAAATCAAACTTCAAAGTAGTTATCTTCAGAGCTTTCTCCGTTAAAAACATAATAACACTTGTTTTCCTCGGGCTTTAAATAAAGATCAACAGTATTAAGATCCTTTACTCTTTTCCCCTGAGCTTTCCAAAGTTCCTTGGCATCATCCATGATCTTCTGTGTATCGAAGTCTTTGCCACCAAATTGAACATATAAATTGCTCTTTAATGCCATTATAATTACTCCCTTCTGCCTTTTGAACTTTCTTAACAGGATGCATTAGCATCAAACAGGGGTGGAAGGAATCGAACCCTCGCTAAAGGTTTTGGAGACCTCTGTCATACCATTTGACCACACCCCTAAAACAAAAGATACTATAGCATAAAATTTTGTTTTTGTCAACATTTTTTATAAATTAATTATATCTTATAATTTTTTATCAGAAATAAAGTGTATTTGTTTTATGGTTTTCTTTATGGCGAAAGGTAGGCATTGAAAAGGGGCAAGGCGTTTATTTGCCTTGCCCTAAAGTATCAGCTGTTAAGTATTTCTATAACATCAAGCATATTATACTTGCCGTCATAATTTACATCGGCACGTTTAAATTGTTCGTCATCAAATTGATATGCTGTATTGCCGCTTAAATGCTTTAAATAAAGTGTGGCATCGGTGCTGTCAATATCGCCGTTGCCGTTAATATCTCCCTGCTTGAAAACATAGTTCAGATATATTCGTTTAGTAGTTGTGAACTCTCTTCCGCCCGTAGTAGTTCTTGTTATTGTAAATACTACTGTTACATCCTTGCCTGCGAATGCTGCTGCCTTAGCAGGGATGGTACAAAGAGAATTTGTAGTTGATGTAATCGTTTCCGGGAGTATTGTTTTTCCATTAACAGTAACGGACCAAACCGCAGTATCACCGCGGGATATGGTTTCAAGTAATTTTACGTCATCCCCGTAATACACGGTGTATGTATCTCCGTTGGTCAGATTTGTGATTTTATTATTTATATCTGTCCAATAAGCATATAAAATTGTATTTTGAGTTATTTTCGTACCGAAGTCAAACTTTTCTCCAAGTGAGGTTTCCCAATACTTTACATACTTGCCGTTATAACCGCAAGTAACAGTGGGTTTTGCAGCATTTTCGCCGTATTTTACGAGTTGGTCGGATTCCGTATAATATCCGCCTGTGTTGAAGGATACAATATACTTTCTCGGCTCCCATTGTGCTATGACTATAATATTATCCGAAACGGTAAGCGAATCTCCTACCGAATAATAATTTCCGTCGCACATCCATTTAGTAAAATAATGCCCTTCAGGTGCGGTAAATCCACATTCGGGGAATGTATAGGTATCACCCGTGTACGCTCTCTCATTTGCCATTTCTCCGCTTGCACCGTTTCCAACATATGTAATATAATGTTTATCGGGGCTTGTTATAACTATATTTCCTTCTTTTCCCTGTATATCAAGGTTCGTTACAACTGTACCATCACATGTCACGGTCGAGTTTGAAGCTATTAAATTTTTCAGCTTTGAATTGGATGTCCATATCTTTTCCGTCACACAATCATATATAATAGTTTCTCCCAGGTCGGAAAGTACCAGGCTTGAAAACGTACCGCCTTTTATATAAGTCTTTGTTGTTCCGTTATATTTCGCGTTTACACCCGTTTCCACAGCTCCGTTTACAAATGTACCCTCGTTTATCCTTATGGTTCCGTTTGATGAATAAGCACGCACACACGGATATTTGTCATTCGGAGTTATAAATGTGCCTCCGTTTACGATTAGTTCTGTTTTGGCATAGAAATAGGAATTGCTCATAAAGGAAAAGATTGCACCTGTATCAAGTGATGATGGGTTTTCGGTTAACCGGAGATTCCCCTCTATACAGCCTGTCCCTACACTATCATCTATATACAATTTCCCAGCATTCAACCTAAACATACCCGGGTTTGTGGTAAGTGCATTTCTGCTCATCTTGTACCCTGCAAGATCAAGATGTATATACGACTCGAAATCTGTTTCGTTGCCTATCATTATGACATACCCCTTATTGGAATCGTCATTTGCATATATATCACACCCGAGCTTATACCACTTTTCTTTAGGTATCGTGCTTGTCGATATATTAGCTTCTGACAAGTCGGCAAATTCCTTGTAATCGGTAATGATATATGGGTCATTTTCACTGCCACTGCCGGCATAAGCAAACACCATCGTACTCATCAGCATAACCGCCATTGCCGAAACGAACATTGCAATTACTGTTTTAATTCTATTCATTGTATCCCCCCCTAATTGCATTTACTTTTTTCTGTGGTTATTTAACAAACTAAGGAAGTCCCCCGCTTCTAAAGCGGGGTGCTTA
>DFJD01000110.1:31302-33710 GCA_002372875.1 Clostridiales bacterium UBA3680 | reverse complement strand
ATTGGTGCTATTTCTTCTGTAATACTTGATAAAATATTAAGGAAGCGCTGATTAATTCACTTGAAGCAGATTTGAGATAATGTTTTCGCAGACAAGGAAAAGACCCGATGGCATAGCCAGAAGCTACGTAGCGGCTATTTTGCTATGCAAAATAGTCCGTCCCTACGGGATTTGTAACTTTGCGTGCAAAGTTACAAACATGAGCTTTGACACAGTATGCGGGAACATTAGCCAAATATGCGAATGATTAATTAATCAGTGGTTCCTCAAGAAAGGAAGTAAAAGAATGAAATTAGCAAATTTATTAAAAACCGCAGCAATGCTTACGGCGGTATGCCTTACCGCTTGTTCCTCTCCCGCCGAGCAGGCGAGAGTGGAGCAGGAAGGGAATCTTCTTGAAAGAATACAGCAAAAAGGTGAAATGACCGTAGGTCTTGAGGGCGACTGGGCTCCCTGGTCCTACCACGACACAGCCACAAATGAACTTGTGGGCTTTGATACGGAAGTGGCTCAAAAAATAGGCGAAAAACTGGGCGTGAAGGTAAATGTGGTGGAAGCGCCTTGGGAGAGCCTTTTTGCAGGACTTGACTCCGAAAGATATGACATGGTGGTAAACGGCGTGGATATAACGGAAGAAAGAAGCCAAAAATACGATTTTTCCGAGCCCTATGCCTATAACCATACGGTTTTGATAGTAAGAAACGATAACGAAGATATTAAAAGCTTTGACGACCTGAAAGATAAAAACACAGTAAACAGCATAGGAAGCACATATATGGAACTTGCCGAACAGTTTGGAGCAAAAACAACGGGCGTTTCCACTCTTAACGATACGCTGCAAAACGTTATAGACAAAAGAGCGGATGCCACGCTCAATGCCGAGGTATCATATCTTGACTATTTATCGGAACATCCCGATGCCCCCGTTAAGATTGCGGCTACATACGACGATGCCACAAAGGTGGCAATACCCACAAGAAAGGGGAACCCCGAGTTTACCGAAGCCGTTTCAAACGCAATAAAAGAAATGAAAGAAAGCGGAGAACTTAAATCCCTTTCGGAAAAATATTTCAAGTCGGATATTACCGAAGAATAATAAATAATTCCCTTTTTCATATCACTTTTACATATCACTAAAATAATATATTGCATTTTTATTGAATTTATAATATAATAAGTTAGATGAGTACATCGGAAAAATAATCGAACGGAAGTGAATTTATGTTTAAGGGTAAGGAAGATTTATCTAAAACTCAAAATATAGGGGACATTCAAAAAGCCTTAAAAGATGTTTCCATCGGAAGTGACAAAGAGGAAAGAAACCCGGTCAATCGCACTATACTTGAGGTTTACGAAGCACTCAACGAAAAGGGTTACAATCCCGTAAATCAGATCGTGGGATATATAATTTCAGGAGATCCTACCTATATCACAAGCTTTAAGGATGCTCGAAAAAAAATGGCAAAGCTTGAGCAGGATGTTCTTCTTGAGGAAATTGTTAAATTTTATATTAACAATAACTTATAAAATAACGCCCGAGGACCATAATAAACACTCTGTCTTCGGGTTTTTTTATGGTCGTATTATCACAAACACTAAGGAGTTTAAATGCGTATAATAGGTCTTGATTTCGGCTCAAAAACAGTGGGTGTTGCGGTAAGCGACCCCTTCGGCTGGACTGCACAGGGGCTTGAGATCATCCGTCGTGAGGACGAAAACAATTTAAAAAAGACGATAGCACGTATAAAGGAACTGTGCAAAGAATACTCCGCCGAATATATTCTGCTGGGTCTGCCTAAAAACATGAACAACACAGCGGGAGAAAGGGTCGAAAAAACCCTTCTTTTCAAAAAAAGGCTCCTAAAGGAAGTAAAACTGCCTGTAATACTCTGGGATGAACGTCTGTCTACCGTAGGTGCGGAAAGAGTATTGCTTAGCGCCGACATTTCACGAGCCAAGAGAAAAAAGGTCATAGACAAGCAGGCTGCGGTTTTCATATTACAGGGTTTTCTTGATTCAAAGCCCGACATAAAAAAATTACTTGAGGAAGAAAAAAATGAACAATAACGATGACAAATTAAACATAGACGATCTCGATCTTTTCGGAGGTCAGGAAGAGGTACACGACAGGATAGAAATGTACGAGGATGACGGCACAAAAACGGAATATGTGGTAATGGATGCCATCGAGTACAACAAAACCTCCTATATCTTACTTGTAAGATCCGATGAGTACGAGCTTGACGAGCCTACAGCCTATCTTTTTAAAGAGCAGGCAGACGATAAAAACGACTTTATTTATGTTCCCGTGGAAGACGACGAGGAATACAATAAAATAGTATTGCTTCTTCAAAATGAAGATGCCGACTACGAGATGAAATTTTAAAGGAAGCACTGATTAATTCACT
>DFJD01000110.1:0-31178 GCA_002372875.1 Clostridiales bacterium UBA3680 | reverse complement strand
CCGATTACGAGATGAAATTCTAATGGAGGTGCTTTTGTTTGGCAACAAGAAAAGGCAGATCATACGACAGAGCCTTTCAAGGAAGCAATAAGCTTAAAGTCATACCTTTAGGCGGATTGCATGAGATAGGAAAAAATATCACCGTTTTCGAGTATGGGGACGAAATTATCGTGCTTGATTGCGGTGTGGCATTTCCTCAGGAAGATATGCCGGGTATTGACCTTGTTATACCCGATTTTACCTATCTGATACAGAATAAAAACAAGGTAAAGGGTATCGTGATCACCCACGGACACGAAGATCACATAGGTTCCCTTCCATATCTGCT
Source organism: Clostridiales bacterium UBA3680 (assembly GCA_002372875.1). Lineage (GTDB taxonomy): Bacteria > Bacillota > Clostridia > Lachnospirales > CAG-274 > UBA3680. Next base: position 30,850 of record DFJD01000110.1, on the reverse strand, counting down.
CAGAGATCTGAAGGTGCCCGTTTACGGAACGAAGCTTACCATAGGCTTGATAGAAACAAAGCTAAAAGAGCATAACCTGCTTGATTCGGTGGAAAGACACAACGTAAACGCAGGCGAGACCATAAAACTCGGAAAGAACTTTAAAGTTGAGTTCATCCGCTCGAACCACTCCATAGCCGATTCGGTGGCTATGGCAATATTTACCCCGGTAGGTACGGTTGTACACTCCGGAGACTTTAAGATCGATTACACACCCATACAGGGCGATGTTATAGATCTGCAAAGATTTGCCGAACTCGGCAAAGAGGGTGTGCTTTTGTTTATGTGCGAGAGCACCAATGTGGAAAGACCCGGCTTTACCATGAGCGAGCGTTCGGTAGGCAAGATATTCGAAATGATATTTAACGATGCCAAAGGGCAAAGAATAATGATCGCCACCTTCTCCTCGAATATCGACAGAATACAACAGATCATAAACTCTTCCGTTGCAAACAAAAGAAAGGTTTGCGTAATGGGAAGAAGTATGACAAATGTGGTAACAACGGCAAAAGAGCTGGGATATTTGGAAATACCCGCAAACACTCTCATTGATGTAAACGATATCAAAAACTACACCGACGAGCAGCTGACCTTGGTCATGACGGGTTCTCAGGGCGAGACCATGTCCGCCCTTTCAAGAATTGCCTCGGGAGACCACAGGAGCATAGAGCTTAAACCCTCGGATAAGGTGGTTATAAGCGCCTCTCCCATTCCCGGCAACGAAAAGAGCGTTTACAAGGTCATAAACGACCTTATGAAAAAAGGTGCGGAAGTCATTTACGAGGGTCTTATGGATGTTCATGTTTCGGGACATGCAAGACAAGAAGAGATAAAGCTTATGCATACCCTTGTAAAGCCCAAATTTTTCGTACCCGTACACGGTGAGTACAAGATGCTCAAGTTCCATAAAAACCTTGCCGTTGAGCTTGGTATGAACAAAAACGATGTTTTTGTAATGGACAACGGCGACTGCCTTGAACTCGGAAAGAACATGGCATACCTTACCTCCTCCGCCGTTCAAAGCGGACAGGTATTTGTAGACGGCTTGGGCGTTGGCGATGTGGGTAACATTGTTTTAAGAGACAGACGCCACCTCTCACAAGACGGCCTTATGATAGTTGTTGTGGCAATAAACAAATATACGGGCGAAATACTTTCGGGTCCCGATATAGTATCAAGGGGCTTTGTGTATGTAAGAGAGGCAGAGGACTTGGTAAACGAAGCCAAAAGCGTTGTAAACGAAGCTCTTTCAAGCTGTGAAAGAAACTTTATGAATGAGTGGAGCTATATAAAAACTCTCATAAAAGACACCTTGAAAAATTTCCTTTGGCAGAAAACAAAAAGAAGTCCTATGATATTACCTATAGTAATCGACATAGAATAAAGGCTGTGATCATATGAGCGAAAATTCAGTAGGCATGGCGGAAGCCGTAGAGTTGATGAAAAAAGCAAGTGAACTCATTAAAAGCGATGATGCCATTTATGCCGAATATACCGCCATCAAGAAAAAAATTGAAGGAAACCCCGAACTTTTCGAAAGAATAAAAGCCTTCAAACAAAAGGACTACGAGTACCGACTTAGGCTAAAAGACGGGCATGAAGACTTCGACATGGAAAAAAGCCTGTCTCAGGAGTATTACAAGCTTGTTCTCGATTCGGACGTAAACAGACTTTTCGCCCTTGAACACGAGCTTGTGACCTCCATTGCCAAGGTGTACAGCCAGGTGCTTGACGCAACCGTTTTGGATATTTTATTGTAAAGGAAAAGATATGACACAAAGAAAAGACGAGCTGACACTTTTAGGAGGCGGCAAAACGAAATATCCCTCGGATTACTGTTTTGAAGTTCTTGAATACTTCGAAAACAAGCACCCGGACAATGACTATTTCGTAAAATTCAACTGTCCGGAGTTTACAAGCCTTTGCCCCATAACAGGTCAGCCCGATTTTGCCACTATATACATCAGCTACATACCGGATAAAAAAATGGTGGAAAGCAAATCCCTTAAGCTCTATTTATTCGGCTTCAGAAACCACGGAGACTTTCATGAAGACTGTGTAAACATCATTATGAAAGACCTTATAAAGCTTATGGACCCCAAATATATAGAGGTATGGGGAAAGTTTACCCCAAGAGGAGGCATTTCCATCGACCCCTACTGCAACTACGGCAGAAAGGGAACAAAGTGGGAAGAAATGGCTTTTAACAGACTTGCTCAACACGATATGTATCCGGAAAAAGTGGACAACAGATGACACAAAGAGAAAACAACTTAGACCTGTACAGAATAATATGCACCCTGGGAATAGTTCTCATACACGTAAGCGCCATTTTTATAAGCGGTTACACCAAAGAACTGAATCACCCCATATTTGCGTGCATTTGCAACAGTGTACCGAGATTTGCCGTCCCCGGGTTTGTAATGCTCTCGGGGGCGTTTTTACTTGATAACCCCAAAAACGCGGATTATAAATATTTTTACAAAAAAGCTTTCAATAAAATAGGGATACACATTATTGTTTTTACGGTGATATATATACTCTACCGCCTGCCTTTTGCGCTTTTTGGAAAGGATACCGCCGTTTTACCTCTTATTGAAGACATTTTAAGGGGAGCTCCCATGTATCATATGTGGTATGTGTACATGCTAACGGGGCTTTATGCCGTAACTCCCATTATTATCCGTTTTAAAGACAGCATTAAAGAGAGCACATTTGTATATGTTTCCGTCTTTTACACCCTTATCGCCCTTTTAAGTATGTACTTTCAAGGCTATGTGGGAGTAAACTGGAATCTCGGTCAGGTATTTGAGTATGTGGGCTATTTTATGCTTGGCTATTGCCTTAAAAAGAATGCAAAAAAAAGCAACCTTAAAGGGCTGCTTCTTACAGCCCTCGCCCTTTTGTTTGAGCTTGGGGCTGCCGCATTTGAATATAATTCTCTGCTTAAAGGCTATACCGATTATGACTTTAAAATTAAAATAGTATCCCCCTGCTCTCCCTTTATTTTTATTGCATCCGTGCTTATGTTTTACGGCTTTTGCAGCCTTAACGTGAAAAAAAGCTTTTCCCGCCTGTCGGGACTTACTTTTTATATTTTTCTTATACATGCGGGTGTATGGGATGCCCTTCAGAAAATATTCTTTCACCTTAAAGGTGAGTTTTATTTAATAAATATCGATTCAAGATATGCCATTTTCGTATTTACGCTTTCGGTATTTTTAATTTCTGCGCTGCTTGCGTTTTTCTATAAAAAGCTATGGAGGCCAAAAAAATGAAAACCGTATTTGTCACAGGCTCCTCAAGAGGCATAGGAAAAGCCATCGCCTCTTATTTCGGTGCGGAGGGATACAACGTTATAATAAACTGCTCTTCCCATAAAGACGAGCTTATAGCTACGGAAAAAGCTCTTTCCGCCTACAGTAACAATGTCATGGCGATTTTGGGCGATATGTCCGATTATACCGTAGCTCAAAAAACCATGCAAAAAATAATAAACAATTTCGACTCCATTGACGTGCTTGTAAATAATGCGGGTGTTTCATATGTCGGTCTTTTTAACACCATGCAGCCAAAACAGTGGATTAGTCTTACAGACAGCAATCTCAATTCCGTTTTCAACTGCACTCACTGTGCCCTTCAATATATGATCCCCCGTCAATCGGGCTGTATAATAAACATTTCCTCCATGTGGGGAAGTGTGGGCGCCTCATGCGAAGCAGTCTATTCCGCCACAAAAGGTGCCGTAAACTCATTTACAAAAGCTCTTGCAAAAGAGGTCGCTCCCTGTAACATAAGGGTAAACGCAATAGCTTGCGGCGCCATAGACACAAGCATGAACAGCTTTATGAGCGAGGAAGAAAAGAAAAGCTTTTGCGAGGAGATCCCCTTGGGAAAATTCGGCTCGGTAAATGACATTGCCGAAACCGCCCTCTTCCTTGCAGGAGAGGGAAGCAAATATATTACGGGGCAGATAATAGGTGTTGACGGCGGTATGACCTGAAAAAATCATAAAAAAAGACAACCTCACCCCTAACCCCTCCCCACCTTGGGGAGGGGAATAATCGCCGTTACGCAGCATTTTTCCGTTGCCGATATACTTTTATATCACGAAAAAATCACATAATAACAAACGAGAGAGTGCATGCGTCCTCCCCTCCCCAGCTTGGGGAGGGGAACAGTCGCCGTCACGCAGAATTTTCACATTATTGATATACTTTTATATCACGAAAAATATCCTTAATAACAAACAGGAAACTACATGCGTCCTCCCCTCCTCAAGGTGGGGAGGGGCAGGGGGTGAGGTTGACTTAAGGAAACAAATCTCAAAAAATCAAACCGGGCAACGATTTCATTCATTTAATATCGAAAAACAAAATCGGCAAATGCGTTCTCCTACCGGTTCATTTCCGATAATTCTTTTTCCATTTTCATTTTTTCTCTGTTTAATGTCATATAAAAAAGCAATGCGTTCAGCTGACTTCCGTGAAGAATTATAAGTGCAATTATATTAAGCCATATACAAAAAACAAACACGGTGCTTATACTTCCGTAAACCATGGAATACATTGCAAAATGTCTGAGATAAAACCCGAACACAAAACAGGCTAAATAGCTCAAAACAAGTGTATATACGATGCCGGGAATATAGGCAAGCATTCTGACCTTATGTTCAAGGGCGATCCTGTAGGAAATGACGGTAAATATCACTATTGCTCCCATTCCTATTATAACGGCGGTCGAATTTGCTATTTTGTTTGTGTCTTTAAAAATGGAATAGCTTTGAAGAAAGGTGAGAACATTTTCGCTCAAAATCAGGGCATAAAGATATACCACCGTAAAACATGCGCAAATGACCACAAGTAATACTGAAAAAAGCCGCATTTTCACGATGCACTTAAAATTCATGCCAAAATTAAATGCTTTTCTGATTCCCACAATAAGCGAATAAAAACCCGCCGAAGAGTAGAAAACGGCAAGCAACAACGCAAGAGAAAAAAGATTGGGCGATGCCGACTCTTCCATATCGTGAAGAAAAGTCAAAAAAATGGACATAACAGATTCGGGGAGCACGCTTTGTGCTCCCCGAAGTATAATTCCGTAGCTTAGATTTAATCCCGTCAGTGCGGTCAATATAACTATCAAGGTCGGGAAAACAGAAAGCATCATTCTGAATGTAAGTGAATTTGCCGCCATAAACAGACCATTGGCACCAAAGGCCCTATTCCATTTTCTGATGAAGGCAAAAAAAACTCTAAGATGCTTCATTTCATATTCTCCCACAACCGTTTTTACAGTTTGATATGTCTGGGAAGTCCGTCAACCATATAAGGAAGCATTTCTCCTTGTATAAGGGGCTTCATATAGTCAATGGCTTCTTGGGATACGTATGTTCCGTCATTTATTATCCACTCATCGGGAACCTTCTTTTCAACATTTGCAATAGCATCCACATCGTATATGCTTGTTCCCATAATGTAGGGCTTTGAGGATACCCTGTTAAATACTCCCACCTTGCCCGTCTGTCCGTCGAATGCCGCTTTTACGGCAACTCCGCCGATTATAAACGCTTCGTTTATATCCGTAAGCGAAGAGATATGGTTTGCACAGCGCTGAATGGTGCTAAATTCTATAGGTCTTGTTTTACAATCTATCTTTGAGGCTACAAGGCTTGCAAGAGTGCTTGCCGTGCCGCTTAACTGCTTATGTCCGAAGGAATCCACAGCCTTGCTTGAGTCGGAAAGCTCGCAAACATATCTGCCGTCGGCAAGCTTTACGCCCTCGGATACGGCAACAACTATCTGCTGCTTTGTTTTCATTATTTCATTGAGTTTATCTATAAATTTATCCGTATCAAAAACCCTTTCGGGAAGATAGATAAGATCTACCCCTTCACAGTCCTCTCCCTTTGCAAGAGCCGCCGCTGCCGTGAGCCAGCCGGCATTTCTTCCCATTATTTCCACAATGGTAACTATCTTGATGGGCTGAACGACCGCATCTCTGATTATTTCTTTAAGGGTGGCTGCGATATATTTTGCCGCGGAACCGTAGCCGGGAGTATGGTCGGTAACGGCAAGGTCGTTATCTATTGTTTTGGGCACACCCATAAATGTAATATCGGTAATGTTGTTTTCCTTGGCATAAGCACTCAGCTGCTTAATGGTGTCCATGGAATCGTTTCCGCCGATATAGAAGAAATGCTCTATATTAAGCTTTCTTAATATTTCTATTATTTTGGAATATGTTTCGGGACTTTTCTGTGCCGAGGGAAGCTTAAATCTGCAAGAGCCCAAAAAAGACGAGGGAGTTCTTTTGAGGATCTCCACATCCATATCGGTTTTGAGATACTCCGTCATATCTATATACTGTTCATTGAGAAGCCCTTCAATACCGTTTCTCATACCGTATATTTTACCTGCACCAAGCTCCTTTGCCGTTTTAAAAACTCCGGCAAGACTTGCATTTATAACGGAGGTAGGTCCGCCCGATTGTCCTACAATAATATTATGGCTCATACTGAAAACCCCTTTCTGTGAATTGTATATAGGAAGCGCTGATTAATTAATCAGTGTTTCCTACAATTTGCAATGACCGAATCACTGTTTATGTAGCTATTATAACAAAAAATTGACAAATATGCAACATAAACATTTTGAACGTTGTGCATTTTTTACACATTTCTCATGCTCTTCATTGCTTTCTTGTTTTCGTACATCTTTTTATCGGCTCTTATAAACACATCGCCCACCGTTTCATCGTTTTCGGAATTAAACACCGCCAAGCCGACGGCAGCGGAAAGCGGTATACGCGTTTTCACCGCATCGATGGTCATGTCCTTTATTTTTTCTTTGAAACGAGCGATATATTCGTCAAGTCCGTAAAGCTGCTCCTTATCGGCTATGACCGTAAATTCGTCGCCGCCTATTCTGAAGACCTCGCAGCCTTCGAAACATTCGGTTATGGTCCTTGCAAGGGTCTTAAGGGCAACATTACCCACATCGTGGCCGTAGTTGTCGTTGGTCTGCTTAAGATAGTTCATATCTATCATAACTATGGCAAAGACGGCATTTCCCTCGGAAATAGACTTTTGAAGCGCATGTGCACGGGAATCGTAGGCAATTTTGTTTGAAACTCCCGTAAGGGCATCCTTGTTTGCAAGCGCCTTTACATTTGTCAGCTCCGTTGTGGCGGAAAGCAGACTGTGCATATAGTTTTCAAGCTCAAGTATCATTTCCGCCGTCTGCATGGAAAGGTCGGATATCTCGTCATGCCCGGATATGCCCTTTTCTATCTTGCTTACGACCGAGGGGTCCTTTTCCTCGGCATATTTTTTGATATTCGACTGCAATGCCGTAAGCTTTGTAATGTACTTTTGATTTATGAAAAGGAGCAATATTCCCATTACTATAATTACAAAGGCACCTGTTTTCAAAAGTCTGTAACCCGTGTTTGTAACTATATCCTTGTACATCTGCGTAACATCGGCATCAACACAGATAACACCTCTTTTTACTCCGCCGATGGTGAGCACCGTGTAATAGGAATTGGTTCTGCCGTATTCGTTATTGAAGGTATCGAACTTGTTTATTGTTTTTCCCTCGTTCCACGTCTCATAGAAAACGGGCATAACATCCTCGCCGTCTTGATAATAGTCGCACAGCAGCATATTCTTTCCGTCATCTCCGGGCGTTCTTTCAATATCTATAACATAATATACATAATCATCCTTATCGGGCACTATGTAGTATGTGTAGGGAACGTTAAAGGCAGTTCTCGCATTTTCGAAGGTCTGCAAAAAATATTCATGTCTGTATATGATATACAGCTTTTTCAGCTCCTCGGTCATTTCGTCAAACTGCATATTGACACCGTATGATTTGTTTGGGTAGGTCTTTGCGAAAGCCTTGTAAAAATTGCTTTTTGCCTCTATATAGTTGTCAAAATCCACGGGAATGTCAATTTCATCCCTGTGTTCAATAATATAATTCTGATAGGTGAGAAAATCATCGGGATCGGCAAGAATAAGACTTTCAAGGAAAACCGAAAGATTTTTTGCCGTTTCCTCATATTGCTGTTCATGAAATTTTTTCTGATTTATGTATATCTCAATACCGTTTACCACAAGCAAAACAACAGAAAATAAAAGAAAAGCAATACCGAAATGGGTAAGTATTCCGCCGTTTTTTCTTCTTTGCATGACTCTCGCCCCCTTTAAACAGATTATATCTTAAAACATTATGGTTGTCAACATATAAGAACAATAGCAAAACGTTTTATAATTCCCTTTTGTAAAAAATAACACCTATCTATTTGATTTTATGATATAATTTGTAAAAATATTAGATTGAAAAAAAAACTTACATATTGTATAATACTTTAGATATTGTGTTTTTGAAGCACCTATTCGGCAAATTGCCGAATACCGCTTTTTCATCACTGTTTAAATTTTATTTTTACTATCGGAGATAAAAAATGGCTGAAGAAAAATATTTAAAAACTATCAGAAAGGTCTCCGGCACCGACTCCTGTGCCGCAGCTGCCACGAAAGCGGCGACCCTTATGCTTTTAAGCGGTTCCGCGGTCAAAAAAATATCCTTTATGGCTCCCGACGGAAAAGAAGTGGTCATAAGAATAGAGGATGTTAAAATAAGTGAATATGAGGTAAGCTGTGCCGTTAAAAAAGACAGCGGAGACGACCCCGAGATCGCCAAGGATATACTTATCTATTCTACGGTTACCCGTAAGGAGACCGAAGGCATTACTCTCAAAGCCGGAAACGGCATCGGTACCGTGGTAGGAGAAATAGAAGGCCTTCAAAAGGGAGATTATGCCATAGGTACCAAGGCAAGAGAAGCCATTTTATCCTCCGCCAAATATATCTGCGAAGAGGTTGACTACAAAAACGGTCTTGAAATAGTTATTTCCGCTCCCTACGGCAAATCTGTGGCAAAAACCGACGGCGTTCGCGGAGGCATAGCCATTGTGGGCAAAAGCAAAATGGTAGCTCCCATGAGTCCCTCCGAAACAAAACGCTCCATTCGCCTTGAAGTTGGCAATATGGCAAAGCGCTTCGATTATCTTGCGGCAGCCCCGGGAAACAACGGTGAGACCTTTGCAAAAGAAGAATTTGACATACCCATGGACAGAGTTGTCCGTTCAAACGATTATATAGGCGATACCATTTCCTTTTGCAACGAGCTTAACATAAAGGGCATCGTTTTTATCGGTCACGTAGGCAAGCTTGTAAAGCTTGGTGCAGGCATTTTAAATACCCACTCTCAAAGCGGAGACGGAAGGCTTGAAGTTCTTGTGACCTGTGCGATAAAGGCGGGAGCAAGTTCCGCTTTGCTATCGGAGATCGTCAACTGCATCACCATAGACGAGGCTCTCGACCTTCTTAAGGCGGCAGGCATATTAAAAGAGGCGATGGACGCCCTTTCCCTTAAAATAGAAAAGCACCTCACAAGAACGAGCGCTCATCTTGAAATAGGTGCCGTAGTATTTTCCAACAAACACGGTATACTGTGCGCCACAAGCAAAGCCGAGGAGCTTATTGAAAAAATAAAGGGGCAGGTGCCTCATGAACTTTCTAAGAGAAATAATAGCCGATAAAAATTTTACCGCAAACAAACACTTTAATGTAAAAGGTGTCATAAACGGGCAAAGCAGGCGGGAGCTTTCCTCATTGAAACTCGGTCTTTTTCCGCTTGCTTATAACGGCTGCGGCGCCTTGGCTCTTTATAACCTGGCAAATCTGCTCGGTGTTGAAAGTACCCTTCCCGAAATAATTTATTATTGCGACAAAAATTCCACCGTGCTTTTCGGTCTTTTCGGAAACAGGCCGAAAAAGCTGGCAGATTTTTTCATTACAAGGGGTTTTTCCGTAAAAAGAACGAAAAACATACAAAAAGGTAAATATGCCCTTGTTACCTATTTTTGCAAGGGTCTTTTTTCGGGAATGCACATTGTGGCAGTAAAGGAAAATAACGGCTTAAACATATACAATATGTACGGCAATGTAGACAAAACATACAATTTTAAAGATTTAACCGCTTTTATGAATGCCGTAGGCGGACATATAAGCAGTATTTACATAATCGGAAAGGAAGTAGAATAATGGACTATAAGAAAATAGCAATGGAAAAGCATGCCCAATGGGCAGGAAAAATAGAGGTCACATCAAGGTGTTCCGTGAAAACCGCCGAAGAGCTTTCCGTGGCCTACACCCCGGGAGTTGCGGAGCCTTGTCTTGCCATAAAAAACGACCCCGAACTTTCATACACCCTTACAAGAAGGCATAATACCGTTGCCGTTATAACCGACGGCTCCGCCATACTCGGTCTGGGTAATATAGGACCCGAGGCAGGTATGCCCGTTATGGAGGGTAAATGTGTTCTTTTCAAGGAATTCGGCGGAGTAGATGCCATTCCTCTTTGCGTAAGAACACAGAATGTTGACGAGTTTGTTAATGCCGTTTCCCTTCTTGCCGGAAGCTTCGGCGGAATAAACCTTGAAGACATTTCCGCTCCCAGATGCTTTGAGATAGAAAGAAAACTTAAGGCAAAATGCGATATCCCCATCTTCCACGACGACCAGCACGGAACGGCTGTGGTCGTGCTCTCGGGTATAAGAAATGCCTGCAAGCTCACAGGAAAGAAGCTCTCCGACTGCGTTGTTGCCATGTCGGGTGCCGGAGCTGCGGGAACCGCCATTGCAAAGCTCTTGCTTGATGCGGGCATAAAGGATATCACACTTTGCGACCTTAACGGAGTGTATTCCTCCGACAGACATTACAACGAGCCTGCATATACCGAACTTGCGGCAATAACCAACCCCAACAAAAAAAGCGGCACTCTTGCCGACATAGTAAAAGGTGCCGACATATTTATAGGTGTTTCCGCTCCCGGACTTTTGACCGAAGAAATGGTCAAAACGATGAATAAGGATGCCGTTATATTCGCCATGGCAAATCCCGTGCCCGAAATCATGCCCGATGTGGCTCTTTCCGCAGGTGCAAGAGTGGTTGCCACGGGAAGAAGCGATTTTCCCAATCAGATAAACAACGTGCTTGCATTCCCCGGTATTTTCAGAGGCGCTCTTGATGTAAGGGCAAGTGATATCAACAAAGAAATGAAGCTTGCCGCAAGTGATGCCATTGCAAGCCTTGTGACCGACGAGGACCTTGAAAAAGGTATAATCATCCCCTCTGCCTTCAATCCCGGAGTGGTGGAAAGAATATCCGCCGCCGTGGCAAAGGCCGCAAGAGAGTCGGGAGTTGCGCGTATAAAGGAGTAATCATGAAAGAAAAGAAATTATGGGGCGGACGTTTTACAAAGTCTACCGACAGTTTTACCGACCATTTCCATTCATCCATAGGCTTTGACGCCAGAATGTACAAGCAGGATATCTTAGGTTCCGTCGCACATGCGGATATGCTCGGAAAACAGGGAATAATTCCCGAAAAAGACAGCAAACTTATACAAAAGACCCTAAAAGAAATACTTAAAGATATAGAAGCGGGCAAAGTGACCTTCAACGAGAAGGCGGAAGATATACACATGAATATCGAGTCTCTTCTTATCGAAAGAACGGGAGATGTGGGAAAACGCCTTCACACGGGCAGAAGCCGCAACGACCAGGTCGCTCTTGACATAAGAATGTATCTTAAAGAGCAAATAATCGATATAGAAAAACTCATTACAGACCTTATGGAGGTGCTTAACAAAATTGCCGAAAAGCACACCTCCACCATACTTCCCGGCTATACCCATCTGCAAAACGCACAGCCGGTAACTCTTGCCCACCACTACCTTGCCTATGTTGAAATGTTCAAAAGAGATTATGCAAGGCTTTGCGATACCTACAAAAGAACAAATGTAATGCCCTTAGGCTCGGGAGCCCTTGCCACCACCACATACCCTCTTGACAGGGTATATGTTATGGAAAAGCTCGGTTTTGCGGGCATAACCCTCGATTCGATGGACGGAGTGAGCGACAGAGATTTTGTGATAGAGCTTTTAAGCACACTCTCCATAATAATGATGCATTTAAGCCGTTTTTGCGAGGAGATAATTTTATGGTCCTCCCGCAGATATGCCTTTTTGGAGCTTGACGATGCCTATTCCACGGGCTCGTCCATAATGCCCCAAAAGAAAAACCCCGATATGGCGGAGCTCATACGCGGAAAAACAGGCAGAGTTTACGGTCATCTTATGGCCATGCTTACCACGATGAAGGGCTTGCCCCTTGCATACAACAAAGATATGCAGGAGGATAAAGAGGGAGTTTTCGATGCTGTGGACACCCTTAAAATGTGCCTTCCCGTCTTCACAAAAATGATCGAAACGGCAACCGTAAACAAGAAAAATATGTACTCTGCAGCAAAAGAGGGCTTTATGAATGCTACAGATGCGGCAGACTGGCTCGTTAAGAAGGGACTTCCTTTCAGAGATGCACACGAGGTAATAGGAAAGCTCGTGCTTTACTGTATAGAAAACAACAAAGCGCTTGAAGACCTTTCTCTTGAAGAGTACAAAAAGGCAAGCGATATTTTCACCGAAGAGATATATTCCGCTATCAGCCTTGAGACCTGTGTCAATTCAAGAACAGTGGACGGCGGTCCTTCCGAGGAATACACAAAAAGGCTTGTAGACATAAACAAACAGTACATTTCCGACATAAAGGAAGAGCAAAAAAAACTTACGGAGGAAAAGAAATGAGCGGTCATTCCAAATTTGCTAATATCAAACACAAGAAAGAAAAGAACGATGCGGCAAAGGGCAAGATATTTACCGTTATAGGAAGAGAACTTGCCGTAGCCGTTAAGGCAGGCGGTCCCGACCCCGACAGTAACTCCCGTCTTCGTGATGCCATTGCAAAGGCAAAAAGCAACAACATGCCAAACGATACCATCGACAAGGCAATAAAAAGAGCTGCGGGAGATTTGGGCGCGGTAAATTACGAATCGGTCACCTACGAAGGCTACGGCCCGAAGGGAGTTGCCGTTATAGTTGAAGCCCTTACCGACAACAAAAACAGAACGGCGGCAGATGTAAGAAGTGCCTTTACAAAGGGTAACGGAAACATGGGAACAAGCGGCTGTGTAAGCTTTATGTTTGACGAAAAAGGTCAAATAATAATAGAAAAAAGCGACGAGATCGATGCCGAGGTCCTTGAGATGACAGCCATCGAGGCAGGTGCCGAAGACATAAACGAAGAGGACGACAGCTTCGAGATAATTACAAGCCCCGACGATTTTTCCTCTGTAAGAGAAGCAATAGAAAAAGCAGGCATTCCCATGGCACAGGCGGAAGTCACGATGATACCTCAAACCTATACCGCCCTTACCGACGAGGATGACATCAAGAAAATGAATCGTCTTTTGGATCTTCTTGACGAAAGCGATGATGTTAAAAATGTGTATCACAACTGGGACGAATAAATCATTTTAAGGAGAAAATCTATGACACCGTTAAAAATAATCGCAATTTGTCTTACTGTTTGGGCAGTGGCATATTTTATACATGGAATGACAGACAGACAGGCCTTCGGAAACAGCGTTAAAGAGGCTTTTAACGCCTCCACCGAGGAAGGCTACGATGAGGCTTTCGACAACTACTCAAAAAGAAAGAACACGGTAAGAAATATTTTCGGGGGAGTTTTGCTTCTGATAACAATAGCAAACGCCGTTATGAAAGTTAAAGAGGGAAACCTTATCTGCGTTTCCTTTTTGGGAACGGCAACGGCTACCGCAATATTTTTCCTCGGCTACGGTCTTATTGCCAGATGGATCGTGCTCGTCCTTGGCGGACTGCTCTTTAAAAGCGACGGACAGGGCTTTGGAGCATAGTTCGAAAGGAGGAAAATATGAAGAAAAAAGCAGCTGCAATAGTCATTGTTCTTATTGTACTCCTCGCCATAGGCACATCGGGAATATGTATCGTTCCCAACTCTCATACTGGTATCGTCAAACGGTTCGGTGCGGTTCAGAATTATTACTTTAACGAGGGCTTACATATCGTGATACCCTTTATTACAAGTGTTGAAAATATCGACAACCACATTTTAAGGACCGATGTTGACGGCAGTTCCGCAAGTAAGGACCTGCAGACCGTTACCACAAATATCTCCATCAATTATGACGTTCCCGCCGCATCAAGTATCGAAGTTTACAAAAAGGTGGGCAACGACATAGAAAACACCATATTAAGACCTGCCGTACAAGAAAGTGTAAAAAGCGTAATTTCCAAATATACCGCAGAAGAGCTCATCACAAAAAGAGCGGCGGTCTCGGATGACATACATCAAACCCTTTCTGAGACCGTAAAGTCCTACGGCGTTAATATAGACAAGGTAAACATCATAAATTTTGATTTCAGCCAGGAATTCAACGCCGCAATTGAAGCCAAGCAGACCGCACAACAGCAAGCTCTCAAAGCCGAACAGGACCTTGCCAGAGTAAAAATAGAAGCGGAACAGCAAATAGCAAAGGCAAAAGCGGAGGCGGAAAGCTACAAGCTTAAAAATGCCGAAATTACCGATGCCAACATAAAAATGGCATGGATAGAAAAATGGAACGGCGAGCTGCCCAAAACAATGACAGGCGGCGACAGTATGATAATGATTGAAGATACAACCAAATAAAAGCAAAAACAGACCTTTACGGGTCTGTTTTTTTACGGCTCCACATTATATATAACGATCGGTTGCTTTTTCGGCACAAAAAAGCCCTCACCCGAATGGAATGAGAGCTTCCGTAAATTACTCGAAAAAAAACTCAAACAGCATATATCCAACATATTGTGTATTATTTTGAAATTTGAGCATAATAAAACCGCCAAAATATGGCGGTTATTTTGATTTATCAATATTTTTCTTATCTATAGCTTTTATAAATGTTTTCTTCAATTCCTGCGGTTTATAAAAGAAACATGTTTCAGACTTGCTCAATCTGTTTTCATCACGCTTTATTTTTAGCAATTCGATCGTACAAATAAAATCAGCAGTCTGTAACAGGCGATAATTCTGTGGTTCGGCTTTTCTAAACTCTACATTGTCAAAATGTGCCGAAAAAACAGCACTCAAAATAGCAGATAATTCGGATTGACCGCCGTCATAGTATAAAATAAGGTGTTCAAACTTATTAAAAAACTTGCTGTATTTTTGAAATATTTTTGTTATTTCTCTTGAAATTCTTCCCGACAACTTAATCTTGTTTTCGGAGGTATTTCTGTTAATTGCAACCGTTGCGTAAACAATAGGCAGAGAAGTTGTAAAATTCAATATTTTATATATCAAACTGCGCCTTTCGTCAAGCGTATAATTCTTAAAAACATCTTCTCTGCGAATTATCGGTGCAGAATGTATGTACTCAATATCAAAACCCGAATTTTTAATGCTTTTTTCTAACCTTTTTACATTGTCCGAAATATCTTCGCTTTGGTCATGAAACACCAAAGTTACAAGATAATAAGCAGGCTTCTCTTTCAACTCGCCAAAATCTCCGGATTCATCAATAAAGATGCTCAATATACTTTCTTTTTTTGCCATAGTTTGCCCCTGTATACAAAAATAGCGGGAAATTCTTCCCGCCTACGGTGGTCCAAAGAGCTTGTGCCCAGACCAAAGCTGATTACTCAACTTCTTACAGATATAATATCACGAGCAAGGCATTTTGTAAACATTTTTTTGAAACAATGTTATTCATATGTCCGGAAACAAATTTTTTCCGCATACCCATAGCCATTATTTTTATTGACTGAAATTTTTATATGTGATAACATATAATCAACAAAAGTAAATAATTCGGAGGACAGAAACATGAAAATATTTGTAACAGGTGTCGGTGGTCAGTTGGGCTATGATACCGTAAATGAGCTTACAAAAAGAGGCTTTTCGGTTTACGCAAGCGATATCGCGGCGGAGTATTCGGGTGCCAATCCCTTTACCTTTCCCGAAAAGGTGAATTACATCTCCCTTGATATTACCGACAAGGCTAAGGTCAAGGCCGTATTTGATAAATATTCCCCCGATACGGTTATCCATTGTGCCGCCTGGACCAACGTTGACGGTGCGGAAGATGCGGAAAACCGCGAAAAGGTTTTTGCCATAAACGAGGGCGGCACCAAAAACATAGCCCTTGCCTGCAAAGATATTGACGCAAAGATGATATACATAAGCACGGATTACGTATTTAACGGAGAGGGAGAAAAGCCTTGGGAGCCCGATAACACCCAATATGCTCCCCTTAATGTGTACGGCGAGAGCAAGCTTGCGGGAGAAATGGCTGTAAGAGATAATTTAGATAAATTCTTTATAGTGCGCATTGCCTGGGTATTCGGCAAAAACGGCAAAAACTTCATCAAAACCATGCTGAATGTTGCCAAAAACCATGACGAGGTAAGGGTGGTAAACGACCAGATAGGCACACCTACCTACACCTACGATTTGGCAAGGCTGCTTGCCGATATGAGCCAAAGCGAAAAATACGGCTACTATCACGCAACAAACGAGGGCGGTTTTATAAGCTGGTACGATTTCACTAAGGAGATCTATGCTCAGGCAGGTCTGTCAACAAAAGTAATTCCCGTTACAACTGCCGAATACGGCATTTCAAAGGCAAAAAGACCTTTCAATTCAAGACTTGACAAATCCAAACTTGTACAAAACGGCTTTGAGCCTCTGCCCTCCTGGCAGGATGCCCTTTCAAGATATCTTAAAGAAATATGAGAAAAATAAACACCCTACTTACCTGTCTGCTTATTGTAATGGTTTTATGCCATGTAATGACGGGCTCCTTTATGCTGCTGGGTATATCCTATGTTACCTTTAAGCCGCTTGCATATTTTACGCTTTTTCTTACGGTAATACATGCCGTCATAGGTATTATACTTACTGTCAAAAGCCTGATAAAAGCAAGAAAAGGCAACAGTTATTTCGAATTGAACGCAAGGTTTTGGGCAATAAGGATCACCGGCGTGCTTATGATCGTGCTTCTTTTCTTTCACATGGGAATGTTCGGTGCAAAAAAATACGGCAGATTTGTTCTTAACGAGTTTACACCCCTTAGATATATTGCCACTGCATTGCTTGTAATTACGCTTTTGGCTCACATCGTCCTCGGTTTAAAGCCTTTGCTTACGGCTTTGGGAGTTTTAAGCGAAAAAAACAGGGTAAAGAGCCTGCTTGTGTGTTTGGCAATATTCTTTATACTTGCCTTTATTGCAACGACCGTATATTTTATAGGATGGCAACTGATATGAACAACAGATTTATAATCATAGGTGCCGGGCTTGCCGGGCTTTCTGCCGCCCTTACCTGCGCAAAAAACGGCGACAGCGTTATACTTGTATCCGACGGTTATTCCGAGCGCTCTCAGTCGGTCATGGCAGAGGGAGGCATAAACGGCGCCATAGATACGCAAAATGACTCTCCGGAAGCACATTTTCAAGATACGCTTTTTTCTTCTTGCGGTCTTGTAAAAGAAGAGGCGATACACGCCCTTACACAGGCAGCCCCCATTATTATAAAAGAGCTTGCCCGTATGGGCGTAAACTTCAACACCGAACAAAACGGAAAACTTTCGCTAAGACCCTTCGGCGGACAGAAAAACAGAAGAACTGCCTTTGCAGGCACCTCAAGCGGAAAGCAGATACTCACCGCCATAAACGATGAGGTCAGAAAGTACGAGATAAAAGGCCTTATAATCAGAAAGCCCCATCATCTTTTTAGGGATATTCTTATAGACAAAGGTGTTTGCACGGGAGCAATTATCTTCGATAAATACAGCCAAAAAGAAGAACTACTTTACGCAAACGGTGTTATAACGGCATCGGGCGGACTGAACGGCCTGTTTAAGGATTTCACGGGTTCGGTGGCAAACACCGGATACTGCACCGCTCTTCTTTTTGCAAGAGGGGTCAAACTCTCCAATCTCGAAATGATACAATACCACCCCACCACCGCCGAAAACAACGGAAAAAGAATGCTTGTAAGTGAGGCGGCAAGAGGTGAGGGCGGAAGGCTTTTTGTATATAAGGGCAATGAAAAATACTATTTCATGGAAGAAAAATATCCCGAGCTTAAAAACCTTATGCCGAGGGATGTTACAGCAAGGGAAATATACAATATATCGAAAGAGATGAATTGTGAAGTTTTCCTCGATATGACGGAGCTTGACGAGGCGGTTTTTGAAAAGAAGCTGAAAAGCCTGAGAGAGGATTGTATAAAATATCTTTCTGTCGACCCGAAAGACTCACCCATACCCGTTTTCCCGGGAATACACTATTTTATGGGCGGCATAGCCGTGGATACGGCACACAGAACGAGCTTAAAGGGTCTGTATGCCGCAGGTGAATGTTGCAGTCAGTACCACGGAGCAAACCGTTTGGGCGGAAATTCTCTTTTAGGCGCGGTATACGGCGGAAAAGTTGCCGCTTCGACCGCCTGTGAGGACAATTTACCTCTGATCCAAGACGGAGAGCGTTTAAAAGAAGACCTTCCTTTTGAGGCTGCGGAAGATATAAAGGATGTTTTACAGACCGCCATGGGTGTTATAAGAAACGAAGAAAGTTTATCAGCCGCCCTTGAAAAAATAAAAGAAAACGATATTTTTTCTCTTCTTGCAAAAGCTGTATTACAGTCTGCCCTTGAAAGAAGGGAAAGCAGAGGAGCGCATTTCCGTTCGGACTATCCCGAAAGAAATGATGACAAATTCAAAAAAGTATCGGTGGCAAGCTTTGACGAAACTGTAAATATAAGGTTTGAAGGTGTTTAATTGAAGCTTAAAGTTACGGTAAAAAGACAGAAAGATCCCCAATCGCCCCCGTATGAGCAATCCTTTTTATATCAAGGAGAAGGGGCAACGGTAGCGGGTATCATAAGAAAAATAAATCAAAGAGAAAACCTTACCGACATAAACGGAGAACCTGCGGAAAAAATAGGATGGGAATGCGGCTGTATGCTGAGAAAATGCGGAGCCTGCGCCATGATAATAAACGGCAGACCTTCCCTTGCCTGCTCGCAATACATAGAGGCGGACGGAGAACTTTTTCTTGCTCCCCTTAGCAAATTTCCCGTTGTAAGGGACCTTATTGTGGACAGAGAGCATATATTCAAATCTCTTTATAAAGCGGCTCTTTGGCTTGATGAAAATATGGGCTATGATGAAGAACACCATGCCGCAAGGTTTTCCTCGTCAAATTGTATAATGTGCGGCTGTTGTCTGGAGGTATGCCCCGAATTTTCATTAGGCGAGGACAATTACAGCGGAGCCGTGCTTCCCGTAAATTCCTACAGAATAGCCGACAGAGAAGAAGAGCCGCAACATTTAAAGCAAATATCAAAGCAATATCAAAAGGCTTTTTTCTCGGGTTGCGGACAATCCCTCTCCTGCAATAAAATTTGTCCTTGCAACCTTCCCGTTGAAGAACTTATAGTAAAAAGCAACGCAATAAATGTTTGGAAAAGAAGAAAAAATAAAAAATAACCCCTTCGTATCCGATATTATCATATACAAACGGGAGAACCGTTCACCGCAATGACATTGCAGATCGGGTTTACATGGTTATATTATTTGGTATTTTTCGGGGGTTCAACCTCACCCCCTGCCCCTCCCCACCTTGGGGAGGGGAGGATGCATGTACTCTCCCGTTTGTTATTATGTGATTTTTTCGTAATATAAAAGTATATCGTCAACGGGCAAATGTTGCGTGGTGGCGAATGTTCCCCTCCCCAAGGTGAGGAGGGGAGGATACATTCACATTTTCGATTGTTATTAAGCAATTTATTTGTGATATAAAAGTATATTGGCAACGGAAAATTGCCGCGTGGTGGCGACTGTTCCCCTCCCCAAGGTGGGGAGGGGAGGATGCATGTAGTCTTCCGATTGTTATTATGTGATTTTTTCGTGATATAAAAGTATATCGGCAACGGGCAAATGTTGCGTGGTGGCGACCGTTCCCCTCCCCAAGGTGGGGAGGGGTTATGGGTGAGGTTGTTTTTTAAGGAAACACCGATTAATTAATCATTCGCATATTTGACTAATATTACCGCATGTTATGTCAAATCCCATAGGGATGGACTATTGTGTTACAAAATAGCCGCTGCAGTGCTTCCTTAATTTTCTTGTAAAACAATAACAGGGCTGTGAAGAAAATCTTTCATTTCTTCACAGCCCTATTTTACTGTTTATTTTACTCTTATCTTTATTACGGTGCCCTCTTCAACCTTTACATTTGCAGACGGCATCTGCACATAAACTTCCTGAGAAGATATTTCGGAAATATCGAGATCCTGTTCGGGTTCTTCGATTTGTTCGGTTTCCTCCTCGAAGGTTTCCTCGCCCTCTTCCTCGCTATCCTCTTCGGATATATCTTCTTCACTACTGCTTGCCAAAACATCGGCATCGCTTTCAACCGAGAAACTAAAGCCCGACTCCTCAAGCATCTTTTGTGCCGCATCCACCGTCAAGCCCGTCACATCGGGCACCGGTACAAGCTTTACCTTCTCATTAGATTTGGATATATTGAAAAGTATCTTTGCCGGCTTACCGTCAAGCTGTGTTCCCGCCGCAGGAGATTGCTTTGTTATCACATCACCCGAGCCTATTATCTCGAAGTCTATTCCTTCGTTTATAAGCTCCTGAACGGTGTTTTTAAGCTTTGTATTGGTATAATCCTTTACGGTGTAGCTGCTTTGAGCCGTATTATCCTTAGCTTCCGATTCATCATCGGGAGGTATCGCCTCATAGTCTATAATACTTTCCATAAGGTCTTTCATCATAGGCACGGGAGTAGCCTCACCGCCGCTATCGTCGTAATCCTTAGGCTTGAAGATAATGGTCATCGCCATTATATCGGGATCTTCAACGGAATGATAAGCAATAAAGCTCAAACCGTATTGTTGAAGGTCTCTGTCACCCTGCTGTGCGGTACCTGTCTTTCCGCCTATTCTGTAGCCCTTTATGACCGCCTGTTGTCCCGTACCTTCTGTGAGCACCTGTTCAAGAGATGTCCTCAGGTAATCGGAGGTGGACTTTGAGATCACATTTCTTACAACCTTAGGCGTATTTTCAAAAACAATGTTATTATTACCGTCAAGCACCCTTGAAACAACATAGGGTTGCATTACGTTTCCGCCGTTTATAAGTGCGCCGAAAGCAACCATCGCCTGCAAAGGTGTACAGTTAAAGCCCTGACCGAAGGAGCTTGTCGCCATTTCCGCCTCGTTGAGTCTGTCAAGGGTGTACAAAAGACCCTCGGCATCCACCTCATTCGGAAGGTCTATGCCGGACTTTTCGCCAAAGCCGAAATCATGCTGATATTGCAAATACTTTTCGGCACCAACCTTTGTTATTATCCTCATCATACCAACGTTACAAGACTGAGCAAGCACACCGCTTAAAGAGAGCGTTCCGTGACCTGCCCTGTTGTGACAGTGTATGGTATACTCGGCAACCTGAAGAGAACCTCCGCAGAAGAAGGACTCATCTTCGGTAATTACTCCCTCCTCAAGTGCCATTGCAACAACAACGGGTTTATATATGGAACCGGGTTCCATGGTTTCGGATATGAAAACATTCTTCCATATCTTGTTAGCATATTCGCTTTGCTCTTTTTCGCTCATCTTCTTCCATTGCTCGGCAAATTCGGGATCGTCGGTCAATGGAGTGATCTTCATCGGATCGTTCAAGTCGAAGGTAGGATACTGCGCCATGGCATACACTTCCCCAGTTTTGGGGTTCATGACCATTGTGGCGGTATACTCAGGCTCGTATTCCTTATAGGCCTCTTTGCAGACCTTTTCTGCAATTTTCTGTATGTTCGAATCAAGAGTTGTAACGACCTTATCTCCCTTTATGGGAGTTTCTCTTTGTGTTACAACGCTTCCGCCCTCTTCATAGGTACGGAAGGTCCTTCCGGGCACACCTGTCATATAGGAATTGTATGCCCCCTCAATTCCCAAAGAGTTTCCAAACCCTATTACCTGAGCCGCAAGACTGTTCCCGGGGTAGGTTCTTTTTGTATCCTGTTCGGCATACAGCCAGTTCAATTTCAGATCGTTTATTGCCTTACCCTTTGCAAAGGAAACCTTTTTTCTGAGAACATAATAATTGCTGTCCTCCTTAGGCACACCATTTGAGTCAAGAGCTATAAGCTCTTTTATCTCAGTTTCGGGAACCCCCAAAATAGACACGATACTGTCTATTGTTTTCTTTTGGTTGTCTGCATTCTGCTCAACAAGCAGCCTTACATCCAAGATAATGTTAAAAACAGTCTCTCCCAATGCAAGGGTGTCTCCGTTTCGGTCTATAATATCGCCCCTGTTCGGACTTATGACCTTATCTTGAACCTTGTTTAACTGCTGATATATAGCCTGCTTTTCGTATTCCTTTCCGCTCAGCTTAATGTAGCCCACTCTGCCTACACCCACAATGGCAATAAGCAGTGTGAAAAGAAACAGAACAATCATCAGCCTTAAATTGTAATTTATTCCGTTATTTCTTTTTATTTTCTTTTTTTTGTTTTGGATGGGATCCTGATTTATATTAGGCATTATCAATCGATCTCCAACAGCTTCTTAACCGCATCGACAAGGGTATGATGCTCGCTGTGCTTTGCTTCAAAGCGCACCGTATAGCTCTCTTTGGGTACGGTTATATTTATTTTCTGATATTCCGCCGGCTTTTGAAGACCCAATGCCGTTGCCTTCTTTTCAAGCTCTTTAAGGTTAATGTTTTCGTTAAGAGATCTTCTTGTATACTCATTATCCTCTTTTATCGCATCAAGCTCTTCTTCCATGCTTAAAATATGGTCTCTTGTGACCGTATTGTTTGCCGAAATATATACAAACCCGAGCATAAACGCAAGGAAAATCCCAACCAAAACAAGCAGCTTAGGCAGGCTCACAACCGATTCCTCCTTTAATATAGGAACAATTTTTCTTTTTTTCACCTTCGGTGCGACTGCCTTCTGCACAACACGCTTACGCTTTTTTACGGGTACTTCGATATATTGCTGCTCCTCCTCCTCGTGATAAAGCTTGTATGCCGAGGAAGTATTGCCGTAAAGCGAAGAATAATAGCCGTAATTGTAGCTTTGCTGCCCGGGGTTGTTTTTCATTCTTGAATAAAACCCTCCGTTAGGGCGCAAGCTGCTCCCGTTAGCTCTGTAGGTGCCCCTGTTGCCCGTGTAGGTACCTGACGATGTACGGGAATTATTCGTGTAGACAGTGTTTCTGCCTGTTGTGACATTTGCGCGAGAAGAAAACCCGATCCTACCGGTATTTCTTTTTACCGTATTGTTTTTTCTGCTCATCATCACACCGCCTTCACATTATATCACAATCAAATTATTTTTTCAACTATCCTCAGCTTTGCGCTCCTTGCTCTGTTGTTAGCCTCAATCTCGCTTTGGGAGGGGATTATGGGCTTCTTCGTTATTATTTTAACGGAAGATTCTCTCCCACACATACACACCGGAAACTCCCTGGGACATATACAGGGGTCCTGCAATTTTTTAAAGGTATTCTTCACTATCCTGTCCTCAAGGGAATGGAAGGTGATAACACATATCCTGCCGCCCTTTTTCAGCAAAGACGCCATGGTGTTAAGAGAATCCTCTATTATGCCGAGTTCGTTGTTTACTTCTATTCTTATTGCCTGAAAGGTCCTTCTTGCAGGGTGAGGACCGTCTCGCCTTGCGCCCTTCGGAACAGCCTTTTTAATAACTTCGACCAGTTCTTCGGTGGTCAGTATCGGCTTTTCCTTTCTTTGAGCAACTATAAAATCCGCTATTCTTGCGGCCCAATTTTCTTCCCCGTATTCCTTTATAATACGGGTCAGTTCTTCTTTTGAATAGGTATTTACCACATCCGCCGCCGACAAGGGAGCAGCAACGTCCATTCTCATGTCGAGAGGAGCGTTGCCATGGTAGGAGAACCCCCTGCCGGAGTCGTCAAACTGATGAGATGAAACCCCCAGATCCAGCATAAATCCGTTGATTTCACCGGGTAAAACCCTCAAAGATTCCGCTACGGAACCAATATTCGAAAAATTGCTTTTTACGCAACTGAAATTGTCGTATTTTTCAAGTCTTTTGCTTGCCGCTTCTATTGCATCGGCATCTTGGTCTATTCCTATAAGTCTGCCCTTTGGAGATAATTTTTTCAAAATTTCCTCGGAGTGGCCTCCTCCCCCCAAAGTACAGTCAAAATAGATGCCGTCGGGGTCTATGTTAAGCCCCTCTATACTTTCGTGAAGCAGCACGGAAACATGTTTAAATTCCATTTATTCAAAATCCACAATATCGTCATCATGTTCGGCAAGATATTTATCCCACTCTTCTTTTGCCCATATTTCGATAAAGTCTCCCATACCTACGGAGACAACTTCCTTTTTTATGCCTACGGACTCTCTCAATTTGAGCGGAATGGCAACTCTGCCGCCTTTATCGGGGGTACTCACCGAAACGGAGCTTGTTATCCTTCTTCTCATATCTCTTGCGGTAACGGAGGATTCCCCTTTTTTCTGTATTCGGTCTAATATTTCTTGCAGTTTTTCTTTTGTAAACACCGCAAGACAGTTGTCGTATCCTCTTGAAATATAGAAGGTCTCCCCCAAACCCTCTCTGAGTTTGGCGGGAATGATTATACGTCCTTTCTCGTCAAGGGCATGAGAATACTCCCCGAAAAAGCCCATTTCAAGTAAATCGGACATCTAATCCCCCCTTCCTTCAAGATTTCGGGTTTCTTAACCCTTCATAACCCATTTCAACCCTTTTCAACCCAAATTAATATAACTTTTTTGCAAAAAAAAATCAAGCAAAAAAAATCGGTGTTTCTTTGCTTATTAAGCAGTTTTTGTTCATTTTACACAATTGGCGGTTTGTGTTTTTTTTACAAAAATGGAATATTTAGTGTCAAATCTTTAAAAAAAACTAAATATAGTTTTTATAAACTTGTAATATTTTGGTAATATTTAACAAACTTTAATAAAATTTCGTCATTTCGCACAAAACAGATCAAAGCCTTTCAAAACAGGTGTTTTTCTTGAAAAATTACGATAAGTTATTATTATGTGTATAGGTAAACATCGATATAATTATTTTTTGTATAGTAAAAGTTGCTATGGAAACACCGATCAAATCACTTGAAATATATTTGAGACTTTGTTATTGCAGACAAGGAAAAGACCCGATGGCATAGCCATAGCTATGTAGCGGCGACCCGCATCTTGCGAAGTTCTTATCTTCGCACAATTCGTTATTTCAACCTCACCCCCTCCCCACCTTGGGGAGGGGAGTACGCATGTGCTCTCCCGTTTGTTATTAAGTAAATTTTTTATAATATAAAAGTATATCAATAATGTGAAAATTCTGCGTGACGGCGACTGTTCCCTTCCCCAAGTTGGGGAGAGGTTAGGGGTGAGGTTGTTAATCGGGCGAACCATTCGCCGCAATGACATGCGGA
Source organism: Clostridiales bacterium UBA3680 (assembly GCA_002372875.1). Classification (GTDB taxonomy): domain Bacteria; phylum Bacillota; class Clostridia; order Lachnospirales; family CAG-274; genus UBA3680. The sequence goes on along the minus strand of DFJD01000110.1, from coordinate 5,344 downwards.
CGGCGGAGCCGGCTTTTGCGAAGCAAAAGTGATAGACGATCGGGTCCGCCCCTACGATACACATGTTCCGATCAAGGTATTATTCTGCAATTCAGCCAACAACGAAATCGGCAACGGAATACTTCGCCCCCGGGCGACCGTTCCCTTATAATTTCCTTCAAAAAAATGCTTGACAGCCACATAATTCAAGGACTATAATTTTTCTGTACTCATTGCATTTATGCAAAATAAAAAACGGAGAAGGAAAAAAATGGTAGCTAAAATTTTTATGCTGGTAGTTTTCTTTGCTGTAATGATAGGGGTGGGATTTTATTCCCGTAATAAGGCAAAGAACGTAAACGATTATGTTTTGGGAGGAAGGTCTGTCGGACCTTGGATAACGGCTTTCGCCTTCGGTACCTCCTACTTTTCGTCGGTGGTGTTCGTAGGTTACGCCGGTCAGTTCGGTTGGAAATACGGTATATCCGCCACATGGATAGGTCTTGGAAACGCCTTCATAGGAAGTCTTCTGGCATGGCTTGTTTTAGGCAGAAGAACAAGAGTCATGACTCAAAAGCTTGATGCCCGTACAATGCCCGAATACTTCGGAAAAAGATTTGATTCAAAGGCATTAAGGCTTGCAGGTTCTTTAATAGCCTTTATATTCCTTGTGCCCTATACAGCCTCCATATACAACGGTCTTTCAAGACTTTTCGGAATGGCTTTCGATATTCCCTATGAAGTTTGTATCATAGTTATGGCTCTGCTTACTGCCGTTTACGTTATCGTGGGCGGCTATATGGCAACGGCTCTTAACGATTTTATACAGGGTATAATCATGCTTATAGGTATAGGTGCGGTTATAGGTGCTGTACTTATGGGACAGGGCGGTTTTCTTAATGCCCTTAAGGAGCTTTCCCTTGTTCCCACCGATGTAACGGTCACAGCTCAGCCTTTGGTAGGCTCCGACGGCTTGTTTGCAAGCTTTTTCGGCCCCGACCCCATGAATTTGCTCGGCGTTATAATTCTTACTTCCCTCGGAACTTGGGGATTGCCTCAGATGGTGCATAAATTCTATACCATAAAAGATGAAAAGGCAGTCAAAACGGGAACTGTGGTCTCCACATTATTTGCGGTGCTTGTTGCAGGCGGCTGCTATTTCCTCGGAGGATTCGGCAGACTTTTTGCCGACGCTCCCGGTGTCATCACCGAAAACGGCATTGCCTATGATAACATCGTACCCTCAATGCTTAAGACTCTCCCCGACCTGCTTATAGGTATAGTTGTGGTGTTGGTGCTCTCTGCTTCCATGTCCACACTTTCATCCCTTGTTATAACCTCATCTTCAACCATAACTCTCGACCTTATAAAAGAGACCTTCGCAAAGAATATGAGCGAGAAAAAACAGCTTATAATAATGCGTACCCTTGTGGCTGTCTTCGTGGTGCTTTCCGTTATTATGGCACTTAAGCCCCCCATGTTCATCGCTCAGCTTATGGGTGTTAGCTGGGGTGCCCTTGCAGGTGCCTTCCTTGCCCCCTTTATGTACGGATTGTATATGAAAAACATCACAAGATCCGCTGTTTGGGCAAGCTACATTTGGGGTGTTTGCTTCACTGTGGCAAATATGATATTCGGCTTCATTAAATCCCCCATAAACGCGGGTGCGGCCACAATGCTTTTAAGCCTTATTATCGTTCCCCTTATAAGCCTTGTTACCCCCAAGCTTAAAAAGGAATTTGTAAACGAGATATTCACCTGCTACGACAAAACCGTTACGGTGCATGTAGATAAATCACTTGAAGAATAATATTGTTTTTTACCCCGAAAAAGCAACAACCGAGGAACCAAATATACAGCTTTATGAGCATACATAAAAAGGTCTGCGGAAAATCCGCAGACCTCTTTTTTCAGCTGTTAAGACTTGAATATGAAAATGTACCCATAAATCCGTTTGCCGAACTTAGCGTTATTATATCCGTATTTTTTATTTTAACAATTGTCAATTTCGGAGCAGAATATATTTTTTTCATATTTTTGTTCTTCCTCCTATTTGTTTAAATTCTCAGAAACTGTACCATACAACACAACCTCGGTATTATCTTGAGCCGTAAGTACTGTAAACGGTTGAACATATACAGCGTTATTCTCCAAATCGCTTATTGCCATCGCCGCATAGTAGTCGCTTTCCGATGTCAAGACCCGATAGTTGCCGTCATTTATTGTTTTTGCAACCGAATCAAGTGAACACGTAGCCTTTGTTCTGTCATTAAAAGCAGAGCTGTCCGATGATTTTGCGGCAATGAATCCGACATCTGTTATATACTTACTGCCAACATCTCCCTGTGCAACCTTTGCAAAAATGTAGAGTTTAGAATTACCGGTATTAGATTCCACATCCGTAAAAGCATTATTCATCTTCAGTGTTATTGAATTTAAGTATCCATTGTTACTTGCTGTAATGTAAACATATCCTCTTTCCACATCCGCCGAAGTGACATTATAATTTACGGAAGTTATTCCCGATTTAGGTTCGGAATCGTTATTAATGGTATATTCAAGGGCATATGATTTATTTTGGAACGGTACTATGGTTATAATGTCTTTTTCCGAAGTTACCGGTATATTTATAACCGTTCCGCTATTAACTTGCGCACTGTCTGTGTTGTTATACATTTTTCCTTCGGTTGCATCAACATTAAGATAAAACGCATTTAAACCCTTAACACGTACTTCTCCCGTTTCTTTCTGTATTGTACCTAAATCTGTTTTGTTATTTACAAAATCCCAACAAATTATACCGTCTGTTATGGCTATTGTCGTTGTTTCGGTATTTTCCTCTTCCGTTTCTTTCACTTTAGCAGCCGGATTTCCGTTTGTTTTCAGTGTAACAGAGTAGATATATGATTCCCCTGTTCCTTTGATTTCAACATATCCCGCAACAATATCCGATTGCTTGACCGTATAACTATAAGTGTCATTTTCTACGGAATTCCCTGCAACAGTATAATTGTGATATCCGGGATAAGATACGATTGTTATTATATCCCCCACAGCATAAACGGGAACTTGAATTACTGTATTTTGATTAAACTGAGCATCTCCCGAAGAACGATAAGCTAATTTTCCGCTTGTTGCATCCACATTTAGGCTTATACCTTCAATATTCGATTCTACGGTTCCTGTTTTGTTTTGAAGATCTACCGAACTGATACTTGTGGGAATTACATTTTGAAAATCCCAACTTGCTGTTTTTGTGGCACTGAATTTGGTTAGAGTAATACTAACAATATAATTTTCTGCTTTTGTAGAAACAAGTTCCACATAACCCTGTCCCACATCCGTTAAATCTGCTGTATATTCACTGCTTGCAGTGCCCGATTTATCTTTGCCTCCTATAGAATAATAAGAATAACCTGCTTGATAAGAAACAACTTTTATCGTATCGGTCGTAGAAGTTACGGGAATATGAAGTACAACCCCACTTGAAAACTGAGCCGAATTATCGTTATGTCTTATTTTGCCTCCCGACGGAATGTCTGCATATATATTATAGCTGTTGTTCCAATCAGAGGTTGCGGATATATTTCCTGATACGGTCATATCTGTTGAAAAGCTCGGACTTGTGAAATCCCATGTAACCGTTTCTTTATCGTTATTTGTCCAATCCGTAAATTTGTAATTTTTCAGGGAATTTTTATAATTACCCAAATACGTTTCTCCGGCAACATCCTCCGACGAAATGCTCGAATTATCCGTCATTTTGCTTTCGGACACGACCGTAGCCGCCGTGTATGGTGCATTGCTGTAATCGGCATTTGTGATGCAATAGCCTTCTGTAGCAGAAGAAGCATCTGTTTTTGTTAACCCCGAAGGACTTTGAAAATATGCAGTTTCACTCTTTGAAGCCAGCAGATAATCATCATTTAAATTAATTGTATCCGCAAATATGACCTTCGCTCCGTCTTTCCAATGTCTGCCGAGATAACCGGGGTTAACATTAACAGTATGACTGTTTGTTGTACTGTTTGATGAAATTGTGCAATGTCTGAAAAGCATTGTTCCTTGTGCCGCCGTTATGTACCCTGCGGTACTTTCCGAAGCCGAGTCCGAATACCCTGCCCAAACAAGATCACAATCGTCAAAAACCGCCGTACTTGTTGCCGAATTAAAAATATAGTCTGTTTGACCTTGTATTTTACAGTCACTTAAATATGCTTTTCCGTTGCTGAGATACAGCGTGTCTTGTGAACTTAATAAACTGCAGTTTTTCAGCTCAGCAGAGGCATTCAGATAAAGAGCTATAGCTCTTTCGGTAGCCGTTTTTGATAACACATCGGTCGATGTACTTCTCTCTGTTGCTCCGTTTGACGAAGTGGAAAACGTCAGTCCGTCCTCAATCTCTTCTTCTGTAACATATCTGTTAAAGCTGTTTTCAAATGTTATTCCCTCGGCATAAAACCCGCTGCCGGTAACCAATGTACTTGCCGAAGTTGATGTATCTATTGCATTACTTCCAAAACTACTATATTTACAGCCCGTTCCGTAATACCATGTAAGTAACACCTGCTCGCTCGGTGTTTCGTTCACAAAAGAAATATTTGCTTTGTCTACCGTGATTCTTTCTCTATACGTTCCCGGAGCAATATAAATGGTGTCTCCGGCATTGGCATCCTTAAGAGCCGCCGTAACGGTAGTATAAACGGTACCTTCGGTATATTTGGTACCTGTTTTGTCAACATACAGTTTAGAAGAATCCGCTACTACTTCTGTTGTCGTGAGAATCCCCGCCTGAGTTAATCCGATCACGGAGGATATCACTCCCGCAGCTACCTTTCTTAAAATCTTTTTCATTTTTCTCCTCCTTTGCAATTTATTCGCAAAAATTTATCATTACAAAGACTATTTTATAATAAATTTTGTATAAAATCAACAATAAAATAAGAAAGATAAATTAGAATTCTATAATTTTTGCGTTATTTTTAAAACAATCTTATACAGTTATAGTATATATTTCACATTTTTTCATTTATCTTTGGTTACAAGTTATAATTTTGTTATTCATTAAGGAAATAACCCAGCGTTCCTTGTTCGCTTTACAGCCAAAAAGTCAATGATATTCGTATTCCGCAGAAATAAATTTCTGCTACATACTCATAACCAACGGAATTGCAAGCGATTCCAAATTCAGTGGGAGCTTGGACTTCCACTGAATTTTAAGTAAGCACCCCCGCTTTAGAAGCGGGGGACTTCCTTAGTTTGTTAAATTTTTCAATTTCTTCTTTTATTCTTTCTTGCAGATTTTCGCTGCCTTCGATCAGAACATATCTGTTGTGATCTTCGTATATATTGCGGATAGTAATAC
>DFJD01000087.1:380-19406 GCA_002372875.1 Clostridiales bacterium UBA3680 | reverse complement strand
GACGATAAGGAAAAAAGTTTTATTAAGAAACTTGCGGATAGTTATTCTATATCAGAGGGAGATATCATTTTTATGCAACAAATAGTATCAGAACTGTTTTCTGTATACAAAAAAATTAATAAATTGCTGTTTTAAAAACAGGAGGTGTTTCTATGTTTAAAAAGTTAGTGTGCTTTATAGGAGGTATCGGTCTTATGACATTCCTTATAAAGCATGCTTATAACAAAGGGTATGAAGCCGGTTCAGAGAGTTCGAAAAAAATCATAGATGATGAATATTTTGCAGATGAATTAAAATCAATTGTGCTAGCTGATTGGTTCAAAAAATATAACCACGATATGGTATACACAAATATAATTTTACGGCCAACTAAGAAAAATATCGAGAAGTACAGAATTGATGAAATAATTACTGATATTCCTGAAAAGTGCCTATTCCAATGTATTTACAGTGAAGGTAGTGATAAGATAATACGTTTCCGACTGATAAAATATAACAGCATCAGTTCTAAGCTTGAAAAATTATTAGAAGAATCAAACGGAATAATTATAGTGAAGGAGTGATTATATGTTAGGCTTATTATTGCGGGGGGCGTTTGTTTTGGCTACCATTGCTGTTGCCGGAGCGATATTTTATGCTTATGTAACATACCTTAATAAAGAAACAGCAAAAAAACTAATAGATGAAACACTTAAAACAAATGTAGGGGCTTTTGTAAAGGATGTTATGCGCATGCCAAACGGACATACAAAAGTAACATTAGAATCACTCAGTAATGACGATCAATTGGAGATTGAAGCAGAGAGTGTTTCAAATGATATGTCCATTGGAAAAAATATATATGTTTAAAATGCAGGAGGTATAATATGGAAGATTTGATTCTTAGTATTCTTAGCGTAGTAATGACAAAAATGGAAGTAAACCCTGAAATCGCATCTGAAATTCTAAAACTGGGAAATATTGGTTTAAACAAAATTAACAAGAACCTAGAAGTGGTAAATATAGATAATCTTTCGCTCACATATCTTAAAAATTTCCGAAAGGAAGCAAATAGTACGCTTGTTGTATGTCAAACAAAAAGAATGATATTAGAGGCAACAAACAGAAAGCCGAATTTAAGTCCATCCATAAAGGAAATTCTTATAAAGAATGCAGAGGAATATAAAATTATTTTTGCGGAATTTGGCAAAGAAGAAGAATTAATTCAAATACAGAGTGCAAAAAGTGCAGACGCTGCAATTGAATATCAGCTCAATAAAAACGATGGTGTACTGGTTATAGAATAAGAAGCAATAAAAAAATCTTATTTTAATTAGATGAATTTAAGGAGGAAACAAGATGTTAGGTTTATTGTATGGCATAGGAGCATTTGTTTTGACGGTAGCGGCAATTACAATTATTGTTTCACTTACATTGGATGTTTTAAAAAGATTCAGAACAAGATCTGGAACCGAGATCGTTACCGTTGGCATGAAAGATATGATAAAACAAGCCAGGAAAAGTGGGACAACAATGTCTATGGATGAGCTTGAGGCATTTGAAGACAAAATGAATGGTGCAAATTATCTTATGGCAGAATACGATCCATATGAAGAAGAAGTTATTAAAGTTGAAGGTGCTGAAAAAGCAGAGAAAAAAATAGAAGCAGCTGTCGAAAACGCAAATAATGGGGTACTTGTTATAACCTAACTGAATGAAAGGAGAAGTCTATGCTAAAAAAAATAATAGAAGCAATAATAGAATTTTTTGTTGATCTCTTTGGCAGCCCATCTTCGTCTATTACTGTAATAGAAACCCTATCACTGGGTTATCTTAAAAGTTTCAGAACCGGGCAGAATACTGAAATTATTGTTATAAAAGATGATAATTTTAAAGAAAACGCTATGCTGAAAGAATTCAAAAAAATTAATATTGATGCAAAATATATAATTGCCGAGTATGATCCAAAATCCGAAGAAATCTTAAGAATAGAGGGGGCAAAAGCTGCCGATAATGAAATACAAGCGGCGGTAGAAAACGCAAAAAACGGAGTTTTGGTAATCGATTGAAATAGAAGGTGACAATGTGAAGATTTACATTTTATTCAAAAAAGCGGTTCCTTCCGGAATCATTAAAGATCAAGTGGATATTAAGAAAGATATTTGCGAAATAACCCGTAGTGTTATTGGGGGGTCTGATATCTCCGTATACATTGCTTCGGAAAAAAGTATTTCGGCTGATATAGATATTAGACTTGATACAGTGATTCAAAACACAAATAATGAAGCTGCATTGTTAAATTCTTATAAACTTACTGTATTTAACAGGCTAAAAACCTCTGACCATAGTTTAGAAGACGCAGAGGTTAGGGCAATTATAGATACAAATTATCATCCAAAGATAGAATATAAAAATGCAGCACCTAATAACATTAAAACAAACGCAAAGAATGTTGAAACTAACTCTCATGTTGCGGAAACGGATTATGAAGAAAGGGCTAAAATATATACACCCACTGACCCTGATTATACTTTTGATCGTGTTATTTTGCCACAACAAGTAATTGATAATATAGAAAGCTCGCTAAATATACTACTTTATGAAAATAAAGTGTTTAATGAATGGGGGCTTAAGGTAATTCAACCGCATCCTGTTTCAGCCCTTAGTTTTTTCGGACCGTCGGGAACCGGAAAAACTATGGCAGCAGAAGCTATTGCCAATAAACTCCACAAAAAGATTTTAAAAGTAAGTTATGCTGATATTGAAAGTAAGTTTCACGGGGAAGGACCAAAGCAGGTGAAAGCCATATTTTTGGCTGCAGAAAAAAATAATGCAGTTTTATTTATAGATGAAGCTGATTCATTACTTTCAAAGCGTCTTACAAATGTTACAGATGGTTCGGGACAGGCAATTAACTCTATGCGAAGTCAGCTACTTATCTGTCTTGAACAATTTAAAGGGATTGTTATTTTTGCGACAAATCTTGTTGTTAACTATGATCAGGCTTTCAGAACACGTCTTAAAAGCGTAGAATTTATTCTTCCGGATCTTGAATGTAGGGAAAAGATATGGAATGTACATATTTTGCCTGTAAATAATAATGGGCTTAATATACCTTTGGCTGAAGATGTGGATACAAAAGCTCTTGCTGAACAGTTTGAATTTTGTGGTCGAGAAATAAGAAAAGCGGTTGTAACTGCTTGTGTAAAGGCGGCAATGGAAAATAGGAATTTAGTTTCTCAACAGGATTTTATAAACGCTTGCGAAACAATCAAAGAGGAAGAAGCAAGTCTTGAAAATGCTGATGATCATACAAAGAAAGTAACATTTACAGATAAAGAAAAAAATCTTATTAGTCAGACAATTAAATCAAACAGAAATAGACCGTATAGACGTTCAAGAAATTACTGATATCAGCAAAACTCAAAACTTTAAATGTTAAAATATAATTGAGAGGTGTCTTTATGAGCATGATGTTAATAAATGTTAAAAGTAGTAAATACTGTGCAATATGTAAGCATTGGTATGATCCAACAAATGCATATATAACACCACATAACCCTGTTATGAATATGTGGAAAATAGAAAAGACAGCAAAATGTAAGTGTCTTTTGCGAGCAGGCGGTGAAGTCAGTGCTACATTTTTTTGCTCTAAATTTGAAAGAAAAATTTAAGTGTAGGCATTAAAAAAGATTTATATAATTCATAAAATAGCAAAAGATAAAAAAAGAATGCATTTTAATAGGATGCATTCTTTTTTTGAAATTTTTATATGCACACAATGCAATCATATGTAATTTAAAACACATCAGTTCTATCAAGGAATCCGGCTTTATTTTGTTCTATAAACTGAGTCAGGGTTTCCTTAGAAGTAGTAAATATACAGGACTTTATAATATCGAATGTCAGTTAGGTTTCAATGAGTTTTAACAGTAAGCCGTTATTATAAGTTACAGCGGACGATACCGTTTTTATGCTGCGGGTTTGTTATATAGGCAGATAAATAATAGATAAACAGGTAAGACAGTATAATTAATTATTATTTCTGTAATATAAAGCATATTAGGGACTGTAACATGCTTTTGGGCTTAAATATCGGAATGAGCTGTCGCTAAAGCGAAATAAATTATTGCGATATCTGTAAATATTTGCATAAATATTTGATAACCTATCTCTATAGAGAAAGGAGAGAATAATTATGGATGTAGGTAAGCGAATAACTTATTTTCGTGAAAAGCGCGGTTTGACCACAAACAAGCTTGCAAATAAAGCGGGAATATCTCAAAGTTTTATTCGAGATGTTGAGCTTTCACAAAAGGGTATAACGGTGGATAACCTGGAGATTCTATGCGAAACGCTTGGCATAACGATGTCAGATTTCTTTGAAACGCCAAACGATGAGATTGTGATAGACAAAGAACTAAAAAAACAAATATCAAAGCTGTCGGCTGAGCAAAAAACAAGGCTCACTGAATTTTTGAGACTTATATGATGTAATTATAAATTTCGAAGCAGTAGCAATCACTGTTAAAGAATATTACAAATATAACTAAAGCGTAATATGGTATATTAATAGTGAAAATAGAGTAGAATGGATATTTGAAATATTTTTCCGAGCTATTGCAAAACTGAGCCTGCCGTTCGGGATATGGCGGTTCTTTAGTTTTCACAAACTTGTAAATAGTAGTCAGTCATTGATAAAAAGTCTTGACTGACTATTTCTTTTTTTTGTTCAGTGCTATGTTGTGCATGTTACTGTTTTCCGAATTTTTTTATACAATTTACAGTGAATGAATTCGCCTGTCTAAAGGCCGAGGGGCGGTTGTGAGGTTATAGAACCAATTAGATTTAAAAGTCTGCCATCTTTTCACTTAACGGCACAACAAATTACATGTAAAAAAGGCCGTGAAAAATCGCTTCTTCACGGCTTTAAATATATTCACAAAAGAATAATTGCTCAATAAATCCTTAATTTACAAGGGAATTGCTCAATACATCCTTCATCTGTGATGCAAGCACAAACTCCATATCCGTCTTTCCGTATTCCGGAATTTCCTCCAGGTCGGGGGCATTTTCAACGGGAATAATAACCTTCTTTACACCCGCTCTTTTTGCGGCAAGCACCTTTTCTTTAAGTCCGCCTATAGGCATGACCTTACCTCTGATGCTTATTTCTCCGGTCATGGCTATGTCTTTTCTTACCGGCTTTTTTGTCATGGCAGATACCATTGCCGTTGCCATGGTTATTCCTGCAGAAGGACCGTCTTTGGGGGTTGCGCCCTCGGGAATGTGTATGTGTATGTCGGTGTTCTCAAAATCCGTTTCTATACCCAACTCATCCGCATTTGCTCTTATGTAGCTTAAAGCGGCGGAGTAACTCTCTTCCATTACCTTTCCTATGTTACCGGTAATTTTGAAGTTACCCTTTCCTTTGAGTATGTTTACCTCCACGTTGAGAGTACAGCCGCCTACACTTGTCCATGCAAGGCCTCTGCAAACACCCACCTCGTCGGTGGCGGAAATACACTCGGGAAGGAATTTCTTCCTGCCGAGATATTCGGTAAGGGTCTTGCTTGTAACATTTACCGCCTTGTCCTCTTTGAGTTGGTCTTTAACCACCTTTCGGCAAACGGTGCCGATTATTCTTTCAAGGTTTCTTACTCCTGCCTCTCTTGTATAGCTTTCTATCATATCTTCAAGAGCCTTTTTCCTGAACTTAAGTTCGGAGCTTGTAAGACCGTTTGCCTTAAGCTGTTTGGGCACAAGAAAATCTTTTGCTATGTGAAGCTTTTCCTCGGCTGTATAGCTTGATATTTCAACTATCTCAAGTCTGTCTCTCAAAGGCTCGGGTATGGTATCGAGGCTGTTTGCCGTACACACGAAAAGAACGTTGCTAAGGTCGTAGGGCATTTCTATATAATTATCCCTAAAGTTTACGTTCTGCTCCCCGTCAAGCACTTCAAGAAAGGCTGCGGCGGGATCTCCTTTGTAATCTCTTCCGAGCTTATCTATTTCATCAAGAAGCATGAGAGGATTGGAAGCTTCCGCCTGCTTGAAGGCTGTTATTATTCTTCCGGGCATGGCACCTAAGTACGTTCTTCTGTGGCCTCTTATCTCCGCCTCATCGCTTATGCCTCCAAGGCTCATTCTTACATACTTTCTGCCGGTGGCTCTTGCCATGGAGCGCGCTATGGATGTTTTACCCACACCCGGAGGACCCACAAGGCAAAGAATGGGTGCATTTGCATCGTTTATCTTGTTTCTTACGGCAAGATATTCCACAATTCTCTCTTTCACCTTTTCAAGGCCGTAATGGTCTTCGTTAAGTATCTTTTCGGCTTTAAGTATGTCCTTGTTTTCCTCGGTGAACGTACCCCAGGGAAGAGCGAGCACGGTGTCTATATAGTCTCTTATAAGGGAACCTTCCTGAGCTCCGGGCTGACAACGGCGAAGCCTTTCAAATTCCTTTTCCAGCTTTTCGGTAACATAATCGGGAACCTTTTTTTGAGCCATCAGTTCGCGATATTTCTTTATCTCCTCTCCGGAGCCGTTTTCATCGCCAAGCTCGTCGTTAATGGCTTTAAGCTCTTCTCGTAAGAAATACTCCTTCTGCTGACGGTCCATATTCTGTCTTGCGCGGAGCATAATGTTGTTTTTGATGTTTGCTCTGGCATTTTCCTTTTCCAAAGCGGCAACCGTTGCCACGGCACGCTCGCTCAGATCGTCAAGTTCAAGAATATCTCTTTTGTCGTCTTCGTCTTTCAAGAGTTTGTCGCCTATTTTGTCACAAAGCTCACTCAGATCGAAACATTTTTTAATGTCGTTTGTAACAAGAGTGGAGGACATGGGTGCAAGGGAACGGTTTTTCTCAAAAAGCTCGTGCAAAAGCTGAACATTTGCATCGTTTTCGGTCTTATCCGCAATGGGCTTATCTTCAATGGTATCCACCCTTGCAAGATAGCAATCCTCATGCTTTACCACCTCGGATATAAAACCTCTTTCAATACCCTCAAGGTTTATCTTGACCGCTCCGTCAAGACCGCGCATGGCGTTTTTTATTTTTCCCACTACGCCCACTCTGTACACATTGTCCTCTTTTAAGCCTGCCTCGTAATTCTTTCCGTTTGCAAGCATAATGTAATTGTCCGCAGCCAATGCGGCTCTTACAGCGTCAATATCGTCGGGCCCGTCTATGCTTACCGAATAGTTGCACTTTGGGAAGGGAACGATACTTTCAAACAATATTACGGGAATATATGCTGAATTCATATAATTGTAACCCTCTTTCGTAATGCGGAGGTGCTTAAGCCTGTTCTTCTTTTGTAAGCATCTCCATTATTTTGTTGGAACGGGCAATGAAATCAGTCATTGCCTTCTGATCGAGAGGCTTAAGAGACATACTTGCAAGGTCGTATATCTGTTTGCAAATAAGCTCTGCCTGATCTGCCTTTGTTTCATCCTTACTTATCTTATCAAGATATTTTACCACGTTGTTGTTTGAGTTAAGTACAACTGTTTCCTCGGGCTTCATATCACCGCCGAAACCGTACATCATACTCATTTCGTGCATTCTTCTTGACTGTTCGTTCAGCTCTATTATAGCCGAAATCTCATCGGATTTCAATGCCTGTGATTTTATTTTTATATCCTCGTTTGCAAGTTTATCCTTAAAGAGCTTTGTAAGCGCCTCATCATCAAGCTTTACTTCGTTTTCGTCCTTTAATATCTCGGAGATGTCGGAGTCTATTCTTGTAAACTTAACGCCGTCGTTGTGGCTTTCAAGGAAGCTGACATAGGGCACGTCAAGTCTTGTGTCAAGGATCACGGCCTTCATGTCGTTTTCATCAAAGAGTTTTATATACTGTGCCTGTTGCTGCAGGTCTGTAACATAGAATACGGTTTTTTCCTTCTTTGAAAGGTTGTTGTCGGTGTATTCTTTAACGGTAACATACTTTCCGTCGGTGGTTTTAAGAAGAAGTGAGTCCTTAACCTTTTCGTAGAAATCCTCATCTCTCATACAGCCGTATTTTATGAACTGGCTTATATCGTCCCAGAAACCCTCGTATTGTTCTTTGTCGTTTTTATAGAGGGTGTTGAGCTTATCGGCTACTTTCTTAACGATATATTTGCTCATTTTTGTAACGTAACCGTCATTTTGAAGGAAGCTTCTGCTTACGTTAAGAGGCAGGTCGGGACAATCTATCGTACCCTTTAAAAGCAGAAGGTATTCGGGAATGACCTCCTTAAGGTTGTCGGCGATAAACACCTGATTGTTGTACAGCTTTACCTGACCTTCTATAGATTCAAGCTCATGCTTGATCTTGGGAAAGTAGAGTATACCCTTTAATCTGAAGGGATATTCCATGTTAAGGTGTATCCAGAAAAGGGGTTCGTTAAAGTCGGTAAATACCTTGTGATAGAAGGCTTTGTATTCTTCGTCCGTGCAGTCTGAGGGTTTTTTGAGCCACAGGGGCATGGTATCATTTACAGGAGACGGTCCCTTTTTCTCTTCGACGACCTCATGCTCCTTGTCCGTTTTTGCCTTCTTTGCGGCTTCTTCGGCGTCCTTTCTCTCCTGCTTTGCATCCTCAAGGTAAATCTCCACCGGCATAAAGTAGCAGTACTTTGCAAGAACCTCTCTTAACTTCCAGCTGTTAAGAAAATCCTTGCTCTCCTCGTTTACATGAAGAGTGATGGTAGTTCCTCTTTCCGTTCTGTCGGAAGGTCCCAGTTCATACTCCACACCGCCGTCGCAGGTCCATTTTGCACTTTGTGCATCTTTCTTGTAGCTCAAAGAGTCTATCTCCACAAGGTCTGCCACCATAAATGCCGAATAGAAGCCCAAACCGAAATGACCGATAATGTCGTTTCCGTCTTTTACGGTGTCCTTGTATTTTTCAACAAATTCGCTTGCGCCCGAAAATGCTATCTGTGCGATATATTCCTTTATTTCGTCGGCGGTCATACCGATACCGTTATCGGAAACGGTTATGGTCTTGGCATCCTCGTCAAGACGAACGACCACCTTGAACTTCTCGTCGTCGGGGTAGGCTGCCTCTCCCACCGCTTTAAGCTTTTGCAGTTTGTTTATAGCGTCGCATCCGTTAGAAACAAGTTCTCTTAAAAATATATCCGTATCTGAATAAAGCCATTTTTTTATAACAGGCAAAATATTCTCACTGTTTATGGATAAGTTACCTTTTTGTTTTTCCATTGCGATCTCTCCTTGTTTTTTCATTCTCATTTATCAATTATAAACATTATTTTACAAATGTCAAGAACTTTTTAGCACTCAACACAAAAGAGTGCTAACAAATTTTACTATTGTAATAAAAATTCTATGATTTTTGTTTTCTTTGTGGTATAATGTTTGGAGAAACACTGATCAATTAATCAGTTCTTCATTATAAATAAAAAGTTTTATTTTAAAAAAATAAGGTAGGTGATATATATGGCATCTATGATATTTAAAATGAGCCTTATTACGGCTCTTATGGTGGGTATGACTGCCATTATAGGTTTTTCGGACATTAAAGGACATAAAATGACACTTCCGCGAAAAGTGTTTATAGGTATACTGTACGGCTTGGCTGCCGTGCTTTCCACGCATTTCGGTGTAAAATACAACGATATGGTGCTTAATGTGCGAGATATCGCCCCTCTTGCGGCAGGTCTTTTCTTTGACCCCTTGGCGGGAATAATCGCCGGTCTTATAGGAGGAATAGAGCGATATATCGCGGGAACATATTTTAACGTGGGCTCTTACACAAGAATTGCCTGCTCCGTTTCCACCTGTCTTGCAGGTTTCCTTTCGGCGGCTTTGCATATATATCTTTTCAAAAGAAAGAAGCCTTCCATATTCTATGCCTTCTCGATAGGTGCCGTTATGGAAGTGTTCCACATGTACGTTGTTTTCATCACACACAGAAATGATATGAAAATGGCGTTCTACGTAGTGGACACCTGTTCCATACCTATGATAATATTTACCGGTATCGGCCTTGCCGTTTCCTCGGTGGTGCTTATCGCCATGAGCGGACAGCTGAGTAAGTATTCCTTTAAAAGAGGCGAGGATACGCTGCCTCTTAACGTTAAGTTTCAGGCATGGCTGCTTGTTTTTACCATTTTGCTTCTTGTTTCCACCTTTGCATTTTCATTTGATATGCAAACAAGAACGGCTTTGCAAAATGCAAGAAACACCATGGAAGTAAACACGGCAGACGTGTCGAATGCCTATTATTATCTTGACAAAAACAACAAATCGGCTATGAACCTTATAAAGGAACAAAGCACAGCTACCGCAAGGATAATAGCCGAAAACATAAATCAGTTAGGCGACGTTCAGAAAGTCACAAACGAGACGGCAACACACTATAAAGAGCTTTTCTCCCTTTACGAGGTGGATATAACAGATGACAAGGGAATAATAATTGCCTCCTCAAAGCCCGATAATATCGGTTTTGACCTTGACTCCTCTTCACAGTCAAGACCCTTTATGGAAATACTGAGCGGACAGATCGATTCCCTTGCACAGGACTATATGCCCACGGGAAAAGACAGTTCTCTTGAACTTATGTATGTGGGAGTAGGTGCAAAGGGCGGTATTATACAGATCGCGCTTGACGATGAGAATATAAACCGTTTTACCAGCCTTGCCGATTTTGCCGAATCCCTTGCCCAAAAGCATGTTGGTGAAAACGGAGCGATATACGTTCTTGACACCGACGGGAAAATCGTTCTCGGAGAGCATAAAGGCGCATCTTTGTGGGATATGGGTGTCAGCAAGGAAAATTTGACGGAGGATATCACCTATTTTTCCGCAAACGTTTTCGGCGTAAGATCCTATTGCCGCTATCAGCAGGCAAAAGAAGGATTTGCTCTTTTAACCTGCATCCCCTTCGACGAGATATATAAAAGCAGAAATTCAAACGCCTACGAAACGGCTTTTTCCGACATTCTGCTTTTCACCCTTGTGTTTATACTCATTTATATACTTGTTCAGAAAATAGTTGTCGATAACCTTAACAGAGTAAACGACTCCCTTGCAAAAATAACCAACGGAAATTTGAACGAGGTGGTAAATGTTCGTTCATCGGTGGAGTTTACCTTCCTTTCCGATGACATAAACCGCACGGTGGATGCCCTTAAAGGGTATATCGACCAAGCTGAAAAAAGAATTGAGCAGGAGCTTGAATTTGCCCGTCAGATACAGGCATCCGCTCTTCCTAACAACTTTAAATTTCCCAGAAGCGAGTTCGACCTTTTTGCGACCATGGATCCTGCCAAGGAAGTGGGCGGAGATTTTTACGACTTCTTCTTTGTGGATAAAAATAAAATTGCCCTTGTGATCGCCGATGTTTCGGGAAAGGGTATCCCCGCCTCTCTTTTCATGATGAGAAGCAAAACAGCCATAAAAGGACTTGCCGAAACGGGAGCCTCCCCTTCGGAGATATTCCAAAAGGCAAACAACGAGCTGTGCGAGGGAAATGATGCGGATATGTTCGTTACGGCGTGGATAGGAATAGTCGACCTTGAAACGGGCTTGATGCAGTGTGCAAACGCAGGCCACGAATACCCTGCAATAATGCACAAAGACGGAGAATTCGAGTTGGTAAAGGACAGACACGGTATGGTTTTGGGAGGTATGGAGGGTATTCCTTACAAGGAATATGAAATGACCCTTGTACCCGGAGATAAACTCTTTGTTTACACCGACGGTGTGCCCGAGGCAATAAACGAAAGTGAAGTGCAGTTCGGAACAGATGAGCTTCTATCTGCCCTTAATGCCTGCAAGGACAGAAAAATGTCCGATATTCTTCCGTTTGTAAGAAAGAGAATAAGTAACTTTGTGGGAATGGCCGATCAGTTTGATGACATTACAATGCTCGGCTTTGAATTATATCAATTGAGCGGAGGTAACAAAAATGGGTAAGCTTGTACTTGATGCTTCAAAGGAAAATCTTTATAAAATAAATGAACTTATAGAAAGTGAACTTGAAGATTTCCCTCCAAAGGTTGTTATGCAGCTTGAACTTATAGCAGAGGAAATATATGTTAACATAGTGGATTATGCCTATAAAGACAAACCCGGACAGGCGGTCATAACCGGAGAGCTGTCAGACGGAGTGTATACCCTGACATTTGAGGATACGGGAGCTCCTTTTAACCCCCTTCTTAAAGAAGATCCCGATATAAATGCATCCGCAAAGGACAGACAGATAGGCGGATTGGGGATTTTCCTCACAAAAAAGCTCATGGACGATGTTAAATATGAATATAAAGACGGCAAAAACATACTTACCGTCTTTAAAAACACGGTGAAATAAATGAACAACAAAAGCACGGAGAACTTCGACCCCTCCGTTGAGGAGCTTAACGACTTTATTAAAACCGCAAAACCGCAAATGTGGATGGTCCTTGTTGCTGTTTTGCTTATTCTCGTAGGTGCCATAGTATGGAGCCTTTTCGGAGTGCTCGAAGTCAGAAACTCAAAAGGAAAGATTGAATATATTCGCCCTGTGGATTTCGTTATTTCAAACTATGAATAAAAAAATACCCGAGCCCGTAAAAACGGGTTTTGCAAAAACGCCGTTCATAATGCAGATGGAGAGCCTTGAATGCGGCGCCGCCGCTCTTGCGATGGTGCTTGCCTATTACGGAAAGTATCTACCGCTTGAAAAAATAAGAGCCGATTGCGGCATTTCAAGAGACGGTTCCAATGCTCAAAAAATAGTAATTTCCGCAAGAAATTACGGCATGATCGCCCACGGCTTTGAGGCAAGTGCCGAAGAAATTTTTTCGGAAGGACAGTTTCCCTGCATACTCCACTGGAATTTAAACCATTTTGTGGTGTGTAACGGCTTCAGAAAAGGAAAGGTTTCCATAAACGACCCTGAAAAAGGAAACCAAATCATTTCTTTAAAAGAATTTAAAAAGCATTACACGGGGATATGTATAATGCTTGAGCCGGGAGAGGACTTTGTGCCGGAGGGCAAAAGAGAAGCTCCCTTCCAATATACAAAAAAAAGATTGAAAAACACATATCTTGCGGTAATAATTGCTTTTCTGACATCCGTTGTCACTACGGCATTCAATATAGGCGACAATGCCGCAAAAAGATTTTATGTGGATTATCTTATTACGGGCAAAAACAATTCCCTTGTGACACCTTTTATTGTATGCTTGGGGATAATGTATGTGCTTATGATCGTAAACGAGGTCATAAAAACAATTCACGCCCTGAGACTGAACGGCAGGATGGCGGTGGTGTCAAATGCCACCTTTATGTGGCATGTACTCAATCTCCCTGTGGACTTTTTTCTGCAAAGAACGGCGGGAGATGTACAACTTAGGCAAAAATCAAACGCCATCGTCGCCTCCGGCATTATAAACAATATCGCTCCCGTAATACTAAATTTCATAATGATAGTGTTTTACTTTGCGGTAATGCTTCGCTACAATGTTAAACTTACGCTTTTGGGCGTGTTTGCCGTTGTATTGAATATATTTGTTTCAAGAGCTGTGGCAAAAGCCAGGGTGAATGTGACAAGGCTTATGATGCAAAAAAGGGGGCGTCTTACCTCCGAGACAGTTTCGGGAATAGATATGATAGAGACCATTAAGGCAAACGGGGCGGAAAGAGGCTGGTTCAGCCGCTGGGCAGGGCTTCAAGCCTCCCACAACATACAGGTGGAGGAGGATGCCACTATAGCTTTCTTCCTTGACCCCATTCCCGAATTTATAACGGAGCTAATAAATATCGCCATTCTTTGTACAGGTGTCTACCTTATAATGGAACATCGCTTCACATTGGGTACACTTACCCTTTTTCAGGGGTTCCTGACAGCATTTACATCGCCTGCCTCCATGCTTATAGGTGCCTGGCAGAAGTTTCTTGAGGTCACTGCCGACATAGAGAGAATAGACGATGTTATGAATTATCCTACGGATAAATACTTTACCGATAAGGAAAATACCTCTCACAACAAGCTGAGCGGTCGGATAGATATAAAAAATGTCTCCTTTTCCTATTCGGCAATATCGCAGCCGGTCATAAACAATGTTTCTTTAAGTATTTCCCCGGGTGAGAAGGTAGCCTTTGTGGGACCGTCCGGCTGCGGCAAATCCACAATGGCAAAGCTCATAAGCGGACTTTACTCTCCTGCCTCGGGCGAGATACTTTTTGACAAAAAGCCTTTTTCGGAGATAGACCGTGATGTTTTCACAGGTTCGGTCGCCGTTGTGGATCAGGATATAGTGCTTTTTGAAGATACCTTTGCAAACAACATAAAAATGTGGGACGACAGTATTGAGGATTTCGAGATAATACTTGCGGGAACCGATGCCCACATACATGATGACATAATGAAAAGAACGGGAGGCTATAATTCCCTTTTGTGTGAAAACGGAAAAAACCTCTCCGGAGGGCAAAAGCAAAGGATCGAAATTGCGAGAGTGCTTGCCCAAGACCCTACCGTTATAATACTTGACGAGGCAACAAGCGCCCTTGATGCCATAACGGAGAGCAAGGTGGTAGATTCTGTAAACCAAAGGGGAATTACCTGTATAATTATTGCCCACAGACTTTCGGCAATAAGAGATTGTGACAAAATATATGTTTTTGATAAAGGCAGCATAAAGGAGAGCGGAACGCATGAAGAGCTTTTGGCGTTAAACGGCCGTTATGCGGAGCTTGTGGGAAGCGACTGAAAAAATGAGTTGGTTCAGCGAACAAATAAACGACAGAAAAAAACAGGATAAAACCGTATTTTATGACTCTTTCATAAAGCTTACCGCCGCGGTGGTGGGAAAGGGTGAGGCTCTTTCAAAGCTCGGAAGAAGACCCTCTCAATACAGCGTTGCAGACGAGATACTCGACTATTTCGGTTTCAAAAGAGTGGAGATACCCTCCAAAATAAAGGATATCGAAAAAAGACTGGAGTATGCCGCAAGACCCTACGGAATAATGATAAAAAGGGTCACTCTTGAGGGTGAATGGTACCTTGAGGCATTTCAGCCCATGGTTGTAAAAAAGAAAGACGGGGATGATTATATTGCCGTCTTGCCAAAGGGTCATGGGTTTGTGTTCTTTGACGAAAAAAAGTCAAGATACGTAAAGGTAAAAAAGAGAAACTCCCGCATTTTCGGTGAGAGGGCGTTGGCTTTTTACGAGCCTTTTCCTTTGCATAAGCTCTCGGTTACGGATCTGCTTACGTTTATGTACAAGAAAATAACGCCAAACGATATATTTATGCTTGCTATGGGAAGCTTTGGCGCGGTGCTTGTGGGAATGATCTCCACACATCTTACAAGAACGCTTTTTCGCGAGGTCATACAATCGGAAAATATGCAAGCGCTTACGGCAATGGCATTTTTTATGATTTGTGTGCTTATATCGAGTAAGTTTGTTCATATAATACATGAAATGATAACCGAAGCAATAAATTCACGCATATCCCTTTCTGTTGAGGCTGCGTCCTATATGAGGCTTATGTCCATAAGTGTTCCTTTTTTCAGGGACTATTCCTCGGGTGAGCTTGCAAACAGAATAGGCTATATAAAAGCCTTCTGTACTCTTATTGTTAAATCGGTGCTTTCGGTGGGTTTTTCGAGCCTTTTCTCTCTGCTTTACATAGGGCAGGTCAACCACTATGCACCTTCTCTTTTGGAAACGGCAATAATAACGGTGATAATTACCTTCCTTCTGACGGTTTTTGCCATATTTTTGCAAACAAGGATAAGCAGAAAAAGAATGGAATATACGGCAAAAGAAAGCGGTCTTTTTCTTTCCCTTGTGGGAGGGATACAAAAAATCAAGCTTGCGGGTGCCGAAAAAAGAGCATTTGCCAAATGGGCGGATGTCTACTCCACGGAGGCGGGCTACGCCTATGACCTTCCGATATTTTTAAAGGTATATCCCATCATAAATATGGGCATAAACCTTGCCTGTACCCTGGTGGTTTACTTCCTTGCGGTGCATACTGAGGTCGAATATCCCGATTATGTGGCATTTACCGCCGCCTTCGGTATGATGCAGGGAGCCTTTACGGCACTTTCTTCCGTTGCCGTTTCGGTGGCTGATATAAAGCCCATTTTTGAAATGTGCAAACCCATTCTTGATGCTCCCATAGAGGCGGATCCTTCAAGAGCGCCCCTTGAGCATCTGAACGGAGGAATTGAGCTAAGTCACGTCAGTTTTTCATATGATAAAAATTCCGACCCCATATTTACCGATCTGTCACTTAAAATAAGGCCGGGAGAATATCTCGCCATCGTTGGTGAGACAGGTTGCGGCAAGTCCACACTTATAAGACTTTTGCTGGGCTTTGAAGAGCCCACAAAGGGAGCCGTGCTCTACGGCGGAATTGATCTGAAAAGGATCGACCTTGAGACCCTAAGAAGAAAAATAGGTGCCGTAATGCAAAATGATAAGCTCTTTCACGGCACCATATATGCAAATATAGCCATCGCTTGCGACGACCCCACACCCGAAAAGATATGGGAGGCGGCAAGGCTGGCACAGATAGCGGAAGATATAGAAAATATGCCCATGGGTATGAACACCATGATAAGCGAAGGTTCGGGAGGTGTTTCGGGCGGACAAAGACAAAGAATACTTATAGCCAGAGCCATAGCTTGTAAGCCCAAGATCCTTATTTTTGACGAGGCGACAAGTGCCCTTGACAATATTACACAGAAAAAAATATCAAACGCTCTGGATCAAATCAAATGCACAAGAATAGTTATCGCACACAGACTTTCAACCATAAAAAATTGCGGAAGGATACTTGTTCTTTCTGCGGGCAAGGTCGTCGAAAGCGGAAGCTATGACAGTCTTATGGAAAAAGACGGGTATTTTGCGGGTCTTGTGCACAGACAACAGTTAAGGAATAATAGTATCGATTCAAAGAAAGGAGAATAAAAATGAATATGAAAATGGGAAAAATAATGACCGAAAATGATTTATCAATGGTAACAGGCGGAACGGGAGATGCTTCATCTTCCGCAAAAACATTTACATCTTTGCAGATGTACTGCCCTATTTGCGGCTGTTCGAGAATAACGGAGCACCGCGTACCTATTGATGCAAAGACCAATAACGTAACTCAAAAATGCAAGGCTTGCTCATATACATGGGTATGTGTTGAGACCTTGGGATAAAACAAAAATGGGGGTGTATTTATGAAAGAAATATTAGCCTTGATACTTGCGGCGGGCTTGGCGGCTTCCGCATGTACCAATCCCACAACGGAACCCGGCAAAACCGAGGCTACCACAGGGGAACAAACAACGGTTCAAACGGCAAGTGTAAAGCACAGTGACGAGGAAATAGAAAAAAGAATAAATGAAGTGGGGAAGGAATACGACGGCCTTTACGAATACGGGGAAGACAATGCCATAACGTTTGGCAGCCTAAGCATGAAAAGCAGGATGACGACTTCTCCCGCCTCAAACAGCGAAATGGTTCAAGAGGACGGCTTGGCAATGGATGAGGCATTTTTACCCTATGAAGTTGTTCCCGAAACCGATTGGAACACGGAAGGTTACAACGAGGTGAAGGATAACGGCCTTATTTCCGTGCAGACACAGCCTTTTTCCACATTCGGAGCAGATACGGACACAGCCGTTTACTCAAATCTAAGACGCAGATTTTACGAAAATGACGGCCACGGCATAACCGACAATGCTATCCGCTATGAGGAGCTTATAAACTACTTCAACTATAACTATCCCGAACCTAAGGAAGGGGAAAAATTTGCGGCGGTGACCGATCTTACAGCCTGTCCTTGGGTAGATGATAAAGAGACCATGCTTTTGAGAGTCGGCATAAAGGCAGACAGCATAAGTGCCGATAAGGGAAGCAACATAGTATTTCTTGTGGATACCTCGGGTTCAATGTTTTTCCCGAATAAACTTCCTCTTGTTCAGAAATCCCTGAAAATGCTGCAAGAGCAGTTCACCGATAACGACACCATATCCATCGTAACATACGCAGGCGAGGAGAAAGTTGTTTGCGAAGGACTTAAGGGAAGCGAGCACGATGCAATCGTGCAGGCAATAGATTCCTTTGAGGCATACGGCTCAACAAACGGAGAGGGCGGTATAAACAAAGCATATGAAATTGCCAAGAAATATTTTATACAAGGCGGCAACAACCGTGTGATATTGGCAACCGACGGCGACCTTAATGTCGGTATATCCTCCGAGGCGGGATTGATAGAGCTTATAGAAGAAAAGAAGGAAACGGGAATATTCCTTTCTTGTCTGGGCTTTGGTGATGGCAACTATCAGGATGCCAAAATGGAAGCCCTTGCAGACCACGGAAACGGCAATTATGCCTATATCGACTGTTCTCGTGAGGCAGAAAGAGTATTGAAAGACGAATTTCGTTCCACACTTTTTACCGTTGCAAAGGATGTTAAATTTCAGGTGGAATTTAACCCCGCAAAGGTAAAGGCATATCGTCTTGTGGGATATGAAAACAGAAAGATGGATGCGGAAGATTTTGCAAACGATGCAAAAGACGGAGGCGAGGTAGGCTCCGGTCAGTGTGTAACGGCTCTTTATGAGGTGGTTACCGTTAACTCTCAAAGAGAGGTTCCCGAAGTGGCATCACGCTACAATAATGATAACAAGGGATCCGAAGGCGATGAACTTCTGACGGTGAATATAAGATATAAGGAGCCCGATGAGAACGAAAGCAAGCTTCTTGAATATCCCGTTACACAGCAGATGTACAGCGAAACTCCCGACGAAGATACCGTTTGGGCGGCGGGCGTTGCTCAGTTCGGTATGCTTGTACGTGATTCTCAATATAAGGGAACATCATCATATAAGGGCATATATGACAGCCTTAAAAATGATTCCCGTATATTTGATGACGATCTCAGAGCGGAATTTCTGTATTTGATAAGCCTTGTAAACAAAAGTGAAAAGTAAGTGAAAAGCCCCCGAAAGGGGGCTTATTTGTTGTATAGATGTAATACGAAAATCCATTAAACGGATTTATAGCACAACAAAACATTTAAGGAAGCACTGATTAATTCA
>DFJD01000087.1:0-213 GCA_002372875.1 Clostridiales bacterium UBA3680 | reverse complement strand
ATGCGAATGATTAATTAATCAGTGTTTCCTTAACGGGGTTCAATGTACCGTGGCAAGAACACCCATAACAATTATAAAAATACCCAAACCGATGTAAAATTTCCTTGCGCCGTCTCTTCCGAAAAGCTTAACGAAGGGTTGGGCTCTGTAATTTTCAAAAAACCAGTCCCAATCATTTACGGAAGCCAGTATACATAAGCCTCCGGCTATAAT
>DFJD01000057.1:12437-22661 GCA_002372875.1 Clostridiales bacterium UBA3680 | reverse complement strand
ATTGGTGCTATTTCTTCTGTAATACTTGATAAAATATTAAGGAAGCGCTGATTAATTCACTTGAAGCAGATTTGAGATAATGTTTTCGCAGACAAGGAAAAGACCCGATGGCATAGCCAGAAGCTACGTAGCGGCTATTTTGCTATGCAAAATAGTCCGTCCCTACGGGATTTGTAACTTTGCGTGCAAAGTTACAAACATGAGCTTTGACACAGTATGCGGGAACATTAGCCAAATATGCGAATGATTAATTAATCAGTGATTCCCTAATCACCTTATATTTGTTTAACGGTAATGCCAATTCGTACTCATATTTATCGCAAATACTTGCAACAACTGCTTCTTTTTCTCCCCTGACGGTCGGAACAAGGACGTTGTCACCTACTTTGACTTTTTCCGTTTCAAGCAGATAATCATAATACCTTCCTCCGGATTCAAAATACACAGATGCAATTCTGTATTTTTTATCCGATACCTTTATGGGTGATTTAAACCGAAATTCACCCACAACTTCGGCTTGTATATCGTCACCAAGCACAAATACCGTCCTGTCCGTTTCAAAACCGTCCTCATCATATATTTTAATGTTATCAAAATATATGATAGAATCAGCATTGTCGGGTTTTGCTATTACTCCGTCTTTAACTATAAGTTCAAGAGTTTCGAGCATACCGCAAAAAGCCGTATTAGATTCGGTAATAAACAACTTCGGAGGATATTCTTCATTTTTTAAAGGGGCGATACGTATGATCAATTTGATATCCCCGTTTTTCAAGCTTTTAATTTTAAGCTGTAATTTACGGTATTGTTTCAAATGATGCCCTATCAGTTCTTTTAAATCAACATCAGACAACCTCTTAGGCTTTTGTACGTGCTTTAATTGCACCATATTATTTAGCCTTTGCCGTATGCTGTTTGCAACGGAGAGGTCTCCGTATAAATCATATTTTAACCGCTGTCTGATTGCAAAATCCGCCTGCAGATAGTATTTATAAGCCTCATCGTAATCTATTTGACCGCTGTAGCCGTTTTCGGCGTAGTTTCCCATACGCAATGCCACATCCGCAAATTTGCAGTCAAATTCCCCGTAAAACATATATTGAAGATTTTTATTATATAATTCGGCAACAAGGGAATACGCGGTTCGAGTATTTTTTACAACTCCGTATCCGTTAACGAACATATCCGCAAGCTTGTATATTGATTCATAATAACCCCCTGCCGCGCCTATTGAGAAATACTTGAATGCTTCGTCATACTTCGGTTCTCCGTTTGAACACCTTCCGTAATAATAAATATATCCAAGCGTATTGGCATATACAGGCTCTCCGGTCAATTCGTAAAGCTTTGTAATGCACTTAAATGCCATATTCCAATCACATTCATAGGCGGCATCGCCTCCGTAACAACCGTAGCCTTTGCATCTTAGTGCCGTAATATTATCTTTTTGTATAAGTTGGTCTATATAATGACGATATACCTCTAACTCCAAAGATGTTGCTTTTTTCAATCTGTCATCATTTCCGAGTTTTTTTATAAAAAACTCTTTAACTTCATCAACATAGTCTCTGTCAATAATTTTTTTCTTTTCGTTCGCTATTATATTTTTAATATAATCCCGTATTTCTGTTATAGTTTCGGAAATGGGAGCGGATTCATCATCACAAAGAATACTCAAATCCCGATAAAATATACTTGAAATAACATCTGCCCTCGTCGGAAGGTATTCTGTCATTTCAACATCATCCGGTGTATCTTCAAAAAACATCTCACCGTTTGACTCAAACATTAATTCATAAATCGGTTCATACCATTGGTCTCTGACGGTTTTGTTGTCGTCCCACGACAGATGGATATTTTTGGTCGCCGCTAAAATATCATCAAATGTTATGGTATAAGGTTTTTCAAGTATTATCGGAGCATTTTCGGAAGCACTGCCAATAAGCTCGGACCATTTCACCTCATATCTGCAAAGCTGCCTGACTTGTTCTTTTTTAAGAATAAACGGAGGCACAACAGTTAACTTGGAAAGAGGAATTGTTTTTATTTCCGCAAAATCACTCACATATACATCAGCCGTTTTTTTGTTGATATTCAGAATAATACCATTTCTGTTTTTCCTCTTAAAAAGGAATGTTACGCTATCGCCTTCTTTAAACTCATACATGGCTTTCCCCCTTTACGTATCATCACATTTTATATAATTTATTCCTATTCAAAAATCCGACACCCCATAACATTGCAGCTTGCCCCTTCAGTCGGTATTGTTATTTTCCTAAATTATATCCAAATTATACAATGCTGTCAATTATCACTTTTTATCCGATACTAATAATTGTCACGCTCTATGTTTAATACAAAAAAGGCAAGCATTATTATGAACACTTGCCTTCAAAAAATTATTTATTATGGAAACACTGATTAATTCACTTGAAGCAGATTTGAGGTAATGTTTTCGCAGACAAGGAAAAGACCCGGGGGCATAGCCGGAAGCTATGTTGAGGGGCTTTGACACAGTATGCGGGAACATTAGCCAAATATGCGAATGATTAATTAATCAGTGGTTCCTTACTTGCAATCTCAAGGATCGCCATAACATCAAGCAGATCCGGCTTTTTCTTCGTACTGTCGGTAACCTTTGCACTTTCAAGCTGCATTTCCGTCAAAACAGGCTCAGCCCCTGTTATATATTTCATAAGAGTTGCCGCATCCTTTTTGTCAACAGTGCCGTTTTTATCCACATCTCCCATAAGACCCGCTTTAAATTGGTAGCTTATCCACACGGGATTCGAACCCCAAGGTTCTACAGAGTTTCCGTTTATCGTTGCATTTTTTACATTGAATGTAGCATTATATGCCGGCACAATACGCATTTCCAATGTATAATCATGCCCTTTTTCAAATGTATCCATAGGTGACAAAGGCTTACTATCACTGTCATCCCACCATGATATTCCGTTATGAAATTGCCCATTTGTATAGTCTTGAAATTTACAGCCTTGTGTAAGTATTCCCGGGTTGAAATTGGGAGTTTTACCGACTTCGGGTTCCTCAACCTTAACATCTATTTGTGTAACGTTTGGATCGTAATAACCAAAATCACGATACAGTTCTATTACTTCCGAAGAATCTTGTTCGTAAGGTTTGTTTACCGCTACCTCTTCTCCGTTCAAGGTTCCGTCAACAAGCGGAACATAACTGCCGTTTGTGCTAAAAGCATAACCTCTGTCCGCACTGAGCCATATTGCAACGCTGTAACTGTGCCCTGCTTCAAATATCTCACTGTCACCCATTGAATGTCCGTCTTTTGCCCACATAACAGACTCACTGTCATGAAAACCAACATTATCGGTTTTTATGATTGCATTCAAATCGGGTGTTTGCCCATACTTAGGCTCCTTAAGCTCAACATTTACGCTTGTTATATAATTGCATTCGGGAACGATGAATAAGCTTTCCCCGTTTTCAACTGTATATACCCTTGCGTTTATTTCTTTTTTCACTCCTCCCACTTCGAAGTGAGATTTTCTGTTTAAAAGAGCGTCCAAGTAAACTTTTGCTTCATTCTGTATAAGTATGATATTTGTTATCTTTCCTTTATTGAGCAGTATCCTTTTGGGAACAGTCGTTTCATACATTTCTTTCGTTTCAACAACAAAAGAATCTATCGTTCCGTTATTCATTGTAAAATCGGCGTTTTCGTTTATACATACTTCACCGTAAAATGTGCCTCCGTTTAAAGTCACTTTTGAATTTCCGGCAGCATATATGTTGTATGCCGAAACAACACTTTTCCCTCTTTTGAAAGAACCACCGTTTACGGTAACCTCGGCATTTTCGTATGTTCTTATTACAGCCTGTGTTTCAGAAGAAAAGTTACCGCTGTTTATAATTAGCTCGCCACCTTCATTTGGCAAAAAGCCAAACAGGTGCAAAACACCGCTTGTAGATATGCTGCCGTTTTCTCCCGAATCGTCTACTATAAGACATGCGCCGTTCACTTTTATGGCACTGTCTTTTATCCCGGTAGTTTTTCCGATGCTTACAGAATGCCCCGCAAGGTCAAGATGTACGGTAAGACCGTTTCCGACAGTCAAAACGGTTGCTTCGCTTTCGGAGATGTCATCGCCAAGCTCGGCATAGCAATTTCTAAGCAACACCGTCCTCAGTTCATCATAAGTTTTGACCACATAGGGGGCATTTTTAGTACCGTTACCGCTCATTGCAAAAGTCGCCGTACTCATAAGCATGACCGACAGCAAGGTAAACAGCATTGTAAATACGGCACAAACATTGCGTTTCACAGATAGTGTTTTGTCTAAACGCATATTTTTAATTAAAGTGTTCATTTACATCCCTCCTGTTTTTAATACGTATATTATAGTGTACATTATAATATATATAGTTGATTATTGCAATATACAATTTTCAATTTTAAAAAAAATTGTGTCCTAAAAGTGCTTTCTCATTCATTCTTTGGGCTCCAGCTTTGCTGAACCGGCTCTATTTGAAGCTCTCCCGATACTTTTACGGCAACCTGATATTTATCTTCATACACTATTTCTCCGGGAGTATTTGTGTATACAACAAAATACGGATGCTTATACTTTTCAAGAAGCCAAAGTGCGGGACGTATCATTTTCATCATTTCTTCGGAATTCTCTGTTTTAAAAAAACAAACCACCTTTTCCTGACGCTTACACTGAGGCGGCCAAGGAAGATTTTCGGCAAACCATGAATCTATTTCCTTAAAAAGTTCCGCATCTTCCAAATCCATATCATCATTTTGTATAAGTTGCCAACACATGCCGAAGATCCCCTTTGCATACATAGTGTTTTCGGCAAGCTCATTTCCTTGTATTCTCACATATTTAAAATTCATCTGTTACCCCTCCAAAACTACCAATATACACAATGTACTATCTTACAAAGTTATGTTATAACGCTCCATTGAGCTGTATACTCTTATACTTATATAATACATCACATCGGTATTCTTTTCAAGAAAAAATATACCTTTTCAAATATATTTTGACTTAAATATTATTTTGTGATATTATGGTTAGCATAGACAAACTCAAGGAGGAAAACTTTTATGAATTTAACATTCGGTGATATCGAAGAAACCGCACTGATCCCTCTCGCTATAAAGGCAAGCGAAAGTGAAAGACAGTCTCCGCGTATAATCGACAAAAAAGCAAAGGAGATAATAGATGCCCTCGGTGTGGATGTAAGCAAATACGATCCATTTTTATCTCATGAAGGAGTAATTTCAAGGACGATAATGTTTCGCGATAAATTAAACGAACTTATCAAAGAATACCCCGATGCACTGTATATAAACCTCGGCTGTGGTTTTGACGACAAATTTTCACAAGTGGACAACGGAAAAATAACATGGTTTGATGTGGACCTACCGGACCAAATAGAAAAAAGGAAGAAAGTTTATACGGACAGAGACCGTTGCAAAATGCTCGGCGGCAGCGCCCTTGACGGTAAATGGACAAAAAATTTGCCCCAAAACGATATGACAATAGTTGTTATGGAAGGTGTGCTTGAATATTTTCAAAAGGAACAGGTCAAGACCTGTTTAAATATGCTTTGCGACAGCTTTAAACACGGATATCTTCTTGCGGAGCTTCATTCGCCATTACTTGAAAAATACGGCAGCAAACACCACGATGCGGTAAAGTACACAAATGCCACCTTCGGCTGGGGGACAAAAAGTGCGGAGGAATATCTGCCCCTTGAACCCCGTATGAGTGTCATTTCGGAACAAAGCTACAATGATGAAATGAAGAAATATTCCTTAAGGGGAAAGATTTTTGCAATAGTCGGAAAAAACTTTAATAACAGGCTTGCCGTGTTCAGGTGGTAAGATTATTTAACAAATAAAAATACGGACAGATGTTTTCTGTCCGTACATAAATCAATTTAAAGAAGGTCATGTCTCATATTTTTTCAATCCCTCATACATCTTTTCGCTTATCGGGACAGATATATTCAGCAGGTGTGCCTGTTCAACGAGATATTTTCCAAAAATATCGGTTTCGCACCTTTTTCCTGCCCTTATATCTCTTTGCAGCGAACTTGTGGCATCGTAATCATATTCAAAGAATTTGTTTTTAATATATTCTATTTCATTAACTTCTATTGCTATATTTTTTGCCTTTGCCACCTTGTATGCCTCATCTACAAGAGCCAAATATTCCCTTGTTTTGGTTTCATCCTCCCGCAGCTGCCCTATTGTGTTATCATAATACGCCGTTTCCACATTGTAAGCACAGTTTAATATATACTTTTTCCAGATCTCTTTTTCTATATTTTCGGAATAGTTACTTCTTATACCGACGGAAACAAGAATGTCGTTTACTTTTTTGGCATCTTCTTCATTATCCCCATAGGTTCCCACAAATATATCCGCTACATTATCAAGTTGTCTGATACTGAGATCCTCTGTAATATATCCGATAAGATATATCAGGCTATCAACCACTCTGTTTGTTTTAAGCTCATTTCTTACAACATTTCCGGGTTCAACACCATTGATAACAGGAACAACAACGGTGTTTTCATCAACAGCATTCTTTAGCTGACTGCAAGCCTCCTTAAGAGAATAGTTTTTTACCGACAAAAAAATTATATCCTGTTTTTGAAGCTTTCTTGCATCATCTGTTATATACTTTGGCCTTACAACACAGTTGCCGTAAATATCACTTATAAAATTAATTCCCTTTTGCCTGTAAATATTTCCTCTTTCTCCCCTAACAACCGTTGTTATATCATATTTTTTTGCAAGCATACAGGCTATAAAGCCTCCGACTCCGCCAAGTCCCACAACTGCTATATTCATAAAAACGCCTCCCTTCAAGCTTCTTATATTATAACATTTTTTAAAAAAATTGAAACCTTGATTGCAAAAATTTTCACCTTGACATTTAACAAAAACTATATTAAAATGTTAAAGCTTGCGGACATGGCGGAATTGGTAGACGCGCAAGATTCAGGTTCTTGTCCTCGTAAGAGTGGTGCAGGTTCGAGTCCTGTTGTCCGCATTCACTTTCGTGACTCTTCGTGTAATTGCACTGAGAGTCATTTTTTATTGATAAATGCCGGGTTTCAGTACCTTTTCTACCATTCGTCTACCTTCGTCTGATTATGTCGAAATCTGTCAAAAAAGTCATTTTTTAATGGATGTGGGGTATAAACCCACGGCAACAACAAGGTTTTAGATTTGTACCTCAAAAAATGTGGAGTATAAAATTAGATAAAAATCAAATTTTGGATAAAAATGTATAGCAAGTAATATTTTGCCCTCTCTCTTCTTTAAAATTTAATACTGTAACTGTAATGCGTTATGAGACTTTTTAAAAATTCTTATGACGCATTTTTTATTTTCCAACGGAGGATACGAAATGAGAAAAGAATTCTATTTTAATGAACTCAACTTGCAAGAAATTATGAGACCAGAATTACCTTTGGTGCTTGTTAAGGATAAGCTGTTTAAAAATTTGAGTACTTCTGCAAAGGTATGCCGGCAAAGAAATATTTTAAGTTGACGGGAAATATGCAGAAAATCGCAATGATCATTGAAAATGGGATTGAGAAACTGAACACATTGAAATCCGAACGCAGAGCAACAGTCGATATGTCAGCCAATAAGTGCGAAAGCACCGATATTACCACAGTTTCGACAAAATGTGAAAACAAGAATGGACAAAATGTCGAAACAAGTTGCTACAAAATGTCAAAACAAGAATCGACAAATTGTCAAAACATGTTTCAACAAAATGTCGATGAAAAACATATATATAAATCATATATAGAAAATCATCTAAATAAATCATTCAATCAATCTATCGTGTATACCGAAGAGGACAAATTGGAGATGGACAGATTGAGGGAAAAAATAGCCGGCAATATCAATCTCTTTTATAACGTTCCCAGTTTGGAATATGAGGATATATTTGAAAACGGTGTATTTAAACCTGCCGATAGCGAAGAATATCACGATTTTCAGCGTATGTACTATGAGGTATTTAACATAATCTGTGATGTGGTCACAACAAAAAGCAACAATTTCTATGTCATATGCGGTCAGGAATACCCTAAGATGGCGGTAAAATCAGTATTTTTAAAGCTTACCGAAGAGCATATACACGATGTGACAGCAGAATAAAAGAAAAGATGGATCTTGATATGGCTATCACTTCTTTAAGGACAGCTTACAGTAATTTCCTTGACAACAGACGAAATCTTAGGACAGATATTGTGAAGAAATATCCGGAAATGATAGCACAGAAAAGCGAGGCTTTGAAAGGGTTAAAAGAGGATTTGGAGACCCTTAAAAATCACACAACAGACGGTTTTAGCGGTATGCTTGTGGATCGTAATATTTACGACGAACGCAAGGATGCAGGCGAGGCACTTTTAGCGACTATAAAGTCGGTGGGATTGCAGAATACAGGTGCTTTCATAGGTGCATACAAGGGTTTTGATATGTCGGTAGATTTTAACAAGACCAAGGGTGCTTATGAGTTGGTGCTGAAAGGTGCAATAAGCCACCGTGTGGAAATGGGCAGCGATGCCGTGGGTAATATAATGAGAATCGACAATTCGCTCAAAGAGATTGAGAACACAATCGTAAAGGTAAGCGAAAGCCTTGAAGATGTGCAGAAACAGTTGAAAATTGCCAAAGAGGAAGTGGAAAAGCCGTTCCCTAAGATGGAAGAACTTAAATCTATGGAAAAGAGGTTGAATGAACTGAACAGGGAGCTTTCACTTGACAAAGCGGATGAGTCGGAGATACTGCTCGAAGAACAGAATAAAACCGCTTATGAAGCGGAACGATGAGCAAAAGGGACAGAATATGGGTGAGACTGCTTAAAAACGGGACTTTTTCAGCAGTCTCGAACCGTCACCTGTCCCCTGACATATGAAAAAAATCTTGTACGAAAATTTATATACTTTAGTATATGCTTTTCAGGAAATCTGTGGTATAATGTGAATGAATCGAAGATTTTGCGGAGATTGAGTTGAATAGAAGTCATAGTAAAGGACATTTAAAATGTCCTTTATTGAAGAGGCACAAGGAGGGATAAATTATGAATATGTCTTTTGCTTTATTGAGTGGTGATGCAGTGGCTTCTGCCGAAACTGCGGGAGGAATGGTGAGTTCCTATATCATTTCCATTATCGTGTTGGTATTTGTATTCTATCATTTACTCTGTGTTCCCGAGAAGATGAAACGGAAGAAACGGCAGGAAATGCTCAAA
The DNA here is from genome assembly GCA_002372875.1 of Clostridiales bacterium UBA3680. Taxonomy (GTDB): domain Bacteria; phylum Bacillota; class Clostridia; order Lachnospirales; family CAG-274; genus UBA3680. Next base: position 13,386 of record DFJD01000057.1, on the reverse strand, counting down.
ACAATGGGAATTGGAGATACGGTGTTGACCACCGGTGATTTTTATGGTGTGATCGTAGACATAATCGAAGATGATGTGATCGTTAGATTCGGAGGCGATGATAAAGACTGTTGCATACTCATGAAGAAGAGTGCAATAGCTGAGGTTGTAACGGCGGAAAAATGATCCTTATTGGTATTTTTGCGCAAAGGTCATGCAGGGGACGATTAGAGACTGCTGAGAAAGAAAAGGGTGACGGTTTTCTGTCTCAAAGTGACACAGAACCGTCAGAGACCAGTGAAAAAGTCCCCAATCCCCAAAATTTTTGAATAAAAAAGTACAAAAGTCATCAGATTTGTGTTATAATTAAGTTGCAAAACAAATATACGCAAGGAGATGACTTTTATGCTCAATAGAGAAGCTAAACAATATAACTTCTACTCAACTCAATCTCCGCAATTTCTTTCAATTTTATTTACGATCTTGTCAAAGACAGCTATTGCAGCCACTTTAGGAGACCCGCAAAAGACCCCGAAATGATAGTTCGCATACTTATTTTGCAGCGTTTGTATGATCTTTCGGACGAAAGAGTTATGGAAGAATTGCAGGTGACCCTTGCTTATATGTGGTTTATCAGTATAAATCCCGATGAGGAACTGCCCGACAAAAGTTTATTATCAAAGTTCCGCACTTTGCGCTTAAAGGAAACAAACCTTGATGATATTATTACGGAGATAGTGCGCCAATGTATCGAAAAGGGCATAATCAGCGAAGAATCCGACATTTCTGTTGATTTGACACATATCGAAGCGAACACAATAAAGAAAGATTCCGAACGTGTTTTTTATGTAGGAATCTGTTCCCGATGCTACGACCTTATTAATATTTCGTCATCTTCTCGAGGATAATGATATTTGCAAAAAATTATTTGATGATATTAAAGAAACACTGATTAATTAATCATTCGCAT
>DFJD01000057.1:6727-12273 GCA_002372875.1 Clostridiales bacterium UBA3680 | reverse complement strand
GAATTAATCAGTGCTTCCTTAATAATCGACTTGAGGAAAAGACTGCTATAGATGGATAGGTTTTAAAGGGGAATTAGTATTATATCAACTCCATCTACCGAAACCACGAAATGATATTTCCCTCTTTATCAAATACAAGAGAATTATTGTCTGCGTGCATACCCAAAGCATTAATATCGAAAACATTCCTCTTTTTTCCGTCAATTACAAGTTTCGTCCCTATATACGGCTCTATGCTTTTTATCTCTCCGCTCTCATAAAATTCGATGCCGACAGTCGTTTTTATATCTCCGTACCTTGTAGGCAGCACCAAAGGCGAGAATTTCCAAAGAGTAATGCTTCTAAGCGCCCCGCCTTCATAGAAATGCACACACTGCGGCACCGCATTTATGATATTATCGGAAATATTAAACTCTGTTTTTTCTGCAAGAAGATATTCGTCCTCCTCACTTCTGAAACCGCTTATTTGTCCGTATACGGGGAATATGCGTTTGATCCCGCCGTTTTTGTAAAACGTGACAAGTTCTGCCTTTATTTTGCCTATCGCCGTATCGACATACATCGGAACTTCAAGATAAATGCTTTTGATCTCTCCGTTTTCAAAAAATTCAAGCGACGGTCTGTGCTTCTTGCGCCCATCTTCAAAGCTGAAATTGGGCACTATATCTCCTATCGGTGTATCAATATGTATGCGTTTACTTACTATGCCGCAGCTTATAGAACCGTTTTTGTAAAATTCGCAGCCTTCCGAAAAATTTATACTGCCAAATACAGTATCGACAAGCATTTTACTCTTCTCCGTAAAGATTTGTCGAAAGATATCTAAGACCCGTATCGGCAGCGATAACAACTATAGTTTTGCCCTTGTTCTCGGAAAGCCTTCCCAAAAGTGTCGCCGCATACAGACCTGCCCCCGAACTTGTACCTAACAGCACACCTTCTTTGCGTGAGAACTTTCTTGCGGCATCATAAGCATATTTTGTATCTACGTCTATTATCTCGTCTATAACGGATCTGTCGAGAGTTTTCGGAATATTCTTTTCGGGGCTGTCGGAAAATCTGTGTACACCCGTTATCTCATCGGGATGCGGTTTCTCCTTTGACGGAACGGAATCTTTGCCCGGCTGCACGGCTACTATCTTTATATTTTTACATTTTTCCTTGAAGAATTTTCCGAGACCGCTTATAGTGCCTCCTGTGCCGACACTTGTAACCACTATATCTACATTTCCCTTGGTATCTTCCCATATCTCGGGAGCTGTCGTGTATTCGTGAGCCTCGTAGTTTGCGGGATTTTGACATTGATCGGCAAAAAATATATCATCCCTCGCCCTAAGCAGTTCTTTAAGCTTATTCACTCCCGCCACAAAATCGCCGTTTTCTTTATCAAGTATCTCCTTGACCTCGGGTACATCGCCAAACTTGACAAGTTCTCCCCCCAAAGCTTTAATGACCTTGAATCTCTCGACACTTACTTGATCCTGTATATATGCCCTGAATTTGTATCCCTTTGCGGCGCATATTCCCGCTACGCCTATCCCTGTGTTTCCGCTTGTAGTCTCCACTACAGTCATACCTTTTTTCAGACGTCCGCTTTTTTCGGCATTCTCTATTATCCTTAGGGCTATCCTGTCTTTTGTGCTTTGGTTTGGGTTAAAAAGCTCAAGCTTCACCAAAAGCCTTGCGGATATGCCCTCTGCTTTCTCGTAGTTTACGGGTTCTAACAAAGGAGTATGCCCTATAAGCTGTGTTATTGAATTTTTTATATCGCTCATAAATGCCTCCTAATTAAATCTTGTTTTTACAACGGAGTAAATATCCTCTATAAGCTTTAACCCTCCGTCATATCCTACATAGGAACTGTTGATTATCATTCTCTCGTTTGCGGGGTTCGATACGCTTAAGAAATGCGCATTAAGTTCCTCTCCCAGCTCCTTCTCCCAATAGCTGCCGAGTATAAGCGGATATCCGTGGTAATCCGTTTCTCTTATATCTTTATGTATCTTATAGCCGTCCGTTTCAAAGGCTACCTCCGATTCCACACCGTAATTCATATCCTTGAAGTATTTTCTTATATCATCTTGAAACTTCTCCGGTGTATCATCCGTAATATACTGTTTTGCAGGGAAAAGCCCAAGGTCATCTACCAAGAATTTTGTGATACCCAAAGCATACTGCGCATCGGATACTACGGAAAATCTCCTCGACATAACCCTTGTCTCCATAAACGTATCGGCAAAGCGCTCTATGAAATAGTAGTAATAGCTTTCTCTCTCGTCTATCACCTTATTTACCGCATCCTCCGATATGCCTGCAAATTCGGCTACAGTACGCAAAAATTTGCTTGTTTCAAATGCTCCTATCGGAATAGTAGGATAATGGAGATAAGGAGTGCCGAACTTGCTTTCGAGTTTTTTCACATTATCGAGCCCCACCCAAGGAGATACAAGAAGATTGAATTGTGCGGAAGGCACTTTTTTCAAATTTTCAAGACCTCTTGCGTGACCGAAAATAGTATTCGGCTTTAAGCCTATGCTTCTCACAAGCTCCTCCAGCGCCCTCAAATTGCCGTGCCAATAAAGATCCTGAAAAGGTACATCCGCCCATATATTTACAAGACCTTCTTCCTTTGTATCCGAAGGTTCAAGGTAGTTATCTATAAGAGAATTTATCACCCATTCGTGACCTTTATAATTATTTCCCTTAAATCCCGCCGTAGAGCAGAATATAACAGGTTTCTCCCTATCCTCAAACTCGCTTACCACTTCTTCAACATCATCACCCACTATCTCCTGCGAACATCCCGTAAGCACCATAAAGAGGTCGGCATCTATTATTTTGAGTGCATTCTCTATTGTAGTCCTAAGCTTTTGCTCTCCTCCGAATACTACATCCTTTTCGTTTACACCCGTACAAGGGAAAATTTGAGAAGCAAAATGCCCCGATGCCCCTGCCGAGAGATCCGCAAGCTTATTGCCGCAGCCCGGACCTGCGTGGAGTATAGGGATGGCGCCTTCTATTGCCTGTACGCTCAACATAGACGCAAGAGCGCATTTATATCTTTGTTTTTCAAGTAATTTCGCCATTACCTACCCTCCTTCTTATTTCCGCCTACAAAGAACTTATCCATATTCTGCTTATACCACCAATCGGTATAAGGCACTTTAGTCCTCTTTGCCAGATTTTTCTCAAAACTTCTGTTCTTTATGGTATCGAGAACTGCCTGTGCAAAATTAAGTGTGCCCTTGTAGCCGAATATCATAAATTCGTCTCCCGCAAAAAGTGCTGCATAGCCTTGCTTTACCGCCCAAACCGTTGTACCGTTGTGTCTTGAAATATATATATCGGGCTTGGTAGCCTCCAAAATATTCAAAAGCTCATAATTTTGCTGATCGGAAACAGACATCTCAAAATCAATTCCTTTATCGATCAAATTCTGCATAGGCTCGGGCTTTGCCGCTCTATCTTCAAATTGCTTGTCGTAATGCCAAGCAGCGCCCCATACTACCTCCATACCAAGCTCGTTAAGCACTCTCGCCACTTCAAAAGTATACCCGGGTCCCATACCTATTACGGCTCTAAGCCCTTTAAGCTCTTTCTTAAGCTCCTCTATTTTTGGCATATATTTTTCTCTTTCGGCTTTAAGGTATGCCTCTATTTTCTCCTCTCTGCCTATCGTCCTGCCGATAGTGCGCAGCCACGTTTCGAAGCCCTCTATGCCAAGCATATTTATTGAACGCACATAAGGCACTCCGTAAAGCTCTTCAAGTGCGTTTCCTATATAGTTACCCAAAGAACCGCACACGCTTACCGTAGCAAGGGATTCCGACATGTGCGAAAGCTCCTCCACCGTAGCATTTGTATAGAAGAAAAGCGGCTCCACATCAAAATTTTTGAATATATCTATTATTTCAAGTCTTGCGCTTTCAAAGAAGTTTTTGAAATTTATGACATTTCTTTTGCCTTCGGGGGGCTTAACTATAGTCGTGAGTACGGCGTGGTCGGAGAGATCGAATCCCGTCGCCTGAATATGCGATTTAAAGCCTTCGCAGTGTACCGGGGCTATAGGCACGTCTATCTCCTCCCGCAGATCTTCCACCACCGAATCTATATCTTCCCCGATTATACCCGAGGCGCACGAGCTTGAAACAAATATGGCTTTTGGTCGGTATCTTTCGTATGCCGTGCGCACAATATCCTTAAGTTTGCCCTCTGCGCCGAATATGGTATCTTCCTCGTTCATATCCGTGCCGATATACACGGTATTGTTTTTTATGCCTCTTTTTTTTGCAAGCTGCTTAACTATAGTATTCGTGGCAACACCTTGTATGGAACAGCCCGCAGGTCCGTGATGCACTACGAGCACATCCCTTATCCTCGCTATTTGCCCAAGTGCACACATAGACGGACATCCGCCCGACTGCGAAAAGCATCTGTCGCAGTTGGATACCTCTCCCGAATCGGTAAGAGAGGCAAGTTCGCTAAGGCTGCCCTTGTATGCCGTCAAAGAGCCTATTCTTGTTTCTCGTGACGCAACATCCGTCATACCGAAATTAAAGTTTGACATTACGCTCCCCTCCTTCAGATCTTGTAATCATCCTCCAGATTATCCATAAGTCCGTATTCCATAAGTATCTCTTCAAGCCTCTCCTGCTTCATAGGCGTTGGTATGGTAAGCATTGTGTTATTCTCTATAGCCTGCGCAAGATTTCTGTATTCCTGTGCCTGACCCGAATCGGGCTTAAAGGCTATGACCGTCTGCTTATGTATCTCCGCTCTCTGCACCACATTATCACGGGGAACGAAATATATTAGCTGTGTTCCGAGTTCGGAGGCAAAAGCCCTCAAAAGATCCTTTTCTCTGTCTACATTACGGCTGTTGCATATTATACCGCCAAGACGAACTCCGCCTTTTTTTGCATATTTCTGTATACCCTTTGATATGTTGTTGGCAGCATAGAGAGCCATCATCTCTCCGCTTGCGACTATATATATCTCCTGCGCCTTGCCTTCTCTTATGGGCATCGCAAATCCGCCGCAAACAACGTCTCCGAGTACATCGTAAAATACATAATCGAGTTCGTCGGTATAAGCACCCAACCTTTCAAGCAAGCCGATACTCGTAATGATCCCTCTGCCCGCACATCCTACTCCCGGCTCGGGACCGCCCGATTCCACGCACTTAGTGCCCTTGAAGCCTTCTTTGAGTATTTGATCGAGTTCTACGGTATCTCCCTCCGTCCTGAGGGTATCGAGTACCGTCTTTTGAGCCAATCCGCCGAGAAGAAGTCTTGTCGAGTCCGCTTTAGGGTCACAGCCTACTACCATTACCTTTTTCCCAAGTTCGGCAAGCCCCGCCGTTAAGTTCTGTGTTGTTGTTGATTTTCCTATTCCGCCTTTTCCGTAAATAGCAACCTGTCTTAATTTTCCCATTTTATTTTCACATTCCTTTCATACATTTCATACATGTCAATGATATTCGTATTCCGCAGAAATAAATTTCTGCGGAATACTCATAATTAAGTAAGCACCCCCGCTTTAGAAGC
>DFJD01000057.1:693-6663 GCA_002372875.1 Clostridiales bacterium UBA3680 | reverse complement strand
TTTGTTAAAAACTTGTTAGGCACGCAGTGGACAGTAACCAAAATTTATCAGCCGTGAGAAAATGTATCTTTACGGCTTATTCTTTTTTGATATATTTGATCTCCGAAGTCCTTTTCGCCCGGTATGCCTATAGCATCCGCACGGCATCTTTGACAATGCCTGAACACATCTATGTATTTTTCCGCTTTTACCCTTGCGCCGTCTATTTGCGGGCAAGTGGGTGCGGGTACATCTTTAAGCTGATGCTGCGGAATAAGCGGGATGATATTGTATATCTTTGCGCCCGCTTCCGATACCGCTTTTGCCACTTCCTCTATATGTTCATCGTTTATGCCGGGGCAAAGTACCGTATTTACCTTTACGGTAAGCCCCGCCTGCGATACTTTTTTTATGCCTTCAAGCTGATTTTTTATAAGTATCTCGGCGCCCTCCTCGCCCTCGTACACTTTGCCGTGAAAGAATACGGCAGAATTAAGCTTTGCTTCTATTTTGGGATCTACCGCATTTACCGTAACAGTAAGTGAATCTATGCCTACTTCTATTATCTCCTCCGCTCTTTCGGAGAGAAGAAGCCCGTTGGTACTCATACATTTAAGCAAATTCGGAAATTCCTTCTTTATAAGCCTGAATGTATCCAAAGCATAATTTGTCGCCAAAGTATCGCCCGGACCCGCTATGCCCGCTACGGTAATATCGGGGCAAAGTTCCAGCGCCCGCCTTATTACGGCAAGTGCCTCCTGCGGGGTTATCACCTGCGACGTTACTCCGGGTCTGTCCTCCGTATCGCTTATCTTTCTGTCACAAAACCTGCATTGTATGTTGCAGCCCGGGCTTACGGGGAGATGTATCCTGCCCTTGTTGTTTTTATGCCCTCCGAAACAGGGATGCTCTTTTTTAAGGTTCTCGTAATTATTCATACGCAGGCACCTCCTCATTCTCTGCCGAGAAACCACGCAGATTTATATGCTTATCTACCCTCGAGAAATAAGGTATTATTCTGCGAAACGCTTTATCTATAGTCGTCTCCACATCAAAAAGGCTTATTGCTTTTTTCTCAAGGCTCTTTTGTATCTTAAACCCTGCTTTTGTGCAGAGTACGCATCGGCAGTCTGCTATAAGCTCCGTCTTTTTTGAGGCACCTCCCGCACAGCCGTTTCCTCTGCCGTCCGAGCATCCGCTTGAACAGACTGTGCCGCACTGCTGCGAAACTTTGTCAATGTTTTCTGTTATATCCTCTTCTATGTATTCTCTTTTATCCGATAAAGAGTATTCGCCCGAATCGTTAACATCGTATATATAGAAAGAATTTGTATCCTTGAAGCTTAGATCCACATTTATGCCATCCGATGTTGCCACAGCTATTTTATAACTCACCGCATCACTCCTGACTCTCAAAAACAAAGGAATCAACGAGTTTCTTTATCTCCAAATGCTTTACAAGATCCTCTACTGATTCCGATATTATGCCCGGAAGCTCGTAAGCCTCTATATTTCTCGCCTCAAGCCTCTGCCTTGCTCCGTCTCCTATCTTCGATACAAGCACATAGCCGCAATCCTCTATGCCGTCTATTACGCTGTTCAGGGCTGCATCATTGTGGTCTGCGCCCTTGCAGCAGTGCTCTACATTTCTTAGATCTACGCATTTATATTTACCGTCGTTCTCTACTTCCAATATCCAAAATTTAGCCGTTCTGCCGAAATGTTGATTTACAACCTTTCCGTCAGTGGATGAAACAGCCACTCTGTAACTCATATTGCCGCCTCCTTATACTAATGTACCTTTAAAGCCAATCCATAATATAGCAAGGATTTTTTTTCGGTACGAGGAAAGGATTTGAAGGGGAATTAGTATTATATCTGATAATCAAGACCTTCGGGAATTCTGTATTCCGAAGGATTTACCCCGTAATATTTTCTGAAAAGCCTTGAAAAATAGACTACGTTTTTATACCCCAAAAGCTCGGCAAGCTCCGCAACTTTGATACTTGTATATCTGAGCTTGAAAGATGCACGCTTCATTTTTACGACCGTCACGAAGTCGGCATAGCGTAAGCCTGTTTTTGCGGAAAATATCGTACTCAAAAATGTACTGTTGATATGAAATCTATCCGCAATTTCCGACTGTCTGAGATTATCCTCGGGATTTGAAAGCACGTAGAGAATGACGGCTTTAAGCTGATCATCCGTTGTGCGGGGAATCATTTCGTGCATAAATATAAAGATCTTTTTCAGATTGTTTATATAATAGTTTTTATATGTTTCCGCATTTCCCTCGTGGATCTCGTTTACGGCGAAGTATTCATTTTTGCTGCAATAAAGATCCAGCCACTCATTTTGTGCAAAGAAAAGATCTATGGTAAGTTCGTATATGCGACAGACTTTTTTATCGGCTTCTATAAGATTCTTTTCATTTTTGTATATATCCTCTATATTTTGGAATATCAGTTCCTCTGCCGAATTATCGCCTGCTTTAAGAAGTGAGGCTATACGTTCTCCCTCCTTCAGTATGTCCTCCTCTTGCCTGCTGTGTTCTTCCTTTATGCGGCTGAATATCTGAAAAAGCACTTCCTCGGAAAACGGGCTTACTATATAATCGTACGCACCCAAAATTAGTCCCTGCCTTGCATAATTAAAATCGGGAAATTCGCTGCAAAGCACAAAGTGAGAACAAAGCGCCTCTTCCCTCACCCTTCGCAGAAGAGCGAGCCCATCTATGCCTATTATCCTTATCTCCGATATGACGAGGTCAAAGGCATCGGCTTTAAGCACATCATAAGCCTCATCTCCCCTTGTGAGTACAGCTTTTATGTTGAAGTCGGATACTTCACCCCATACATTTAATATCTTTAATTTATCCAAAAGCTCTATGTTGTTAAAGACCAACAAAGCATTATACATGAAGCATCACTTCCTTATCATAGTGATTTCATTAAGTCAAATAATGCTCCGGCAAAGGAAATTTTGTTTCTGCTCCAAAGCTTTCGCTTTTCCGCATTACCAAAATTTCCTTTGCCGATTTGACTTAAGGGAACTTCTAAAAATTATGAATATAATTTTTAGAGGCGCCCTTAATGAAATCTGTTGTATTATAGCAATCTCATTACACATCCAGCTGTCTTCTCGATACGGCGCCTGCGCCTTTATTGAATATGCTGTTGTAGGCGGCTCCGATAAGCTGCGCACCGCCGTTAAAACCAACTATCGTTTCGTTGGTTATTACTTTCTGATTTATCGGCAGGGACAAGAATGCAAAATTATTGCCCGTATCCTGTGCTAAAAACTTTTCCCAATCGCTGCCGAAAAATATTGCTCGGCGAGAACCGTTTAGTTTCTTTTTTATATCCTCCTGTATAAGACCGCCGTCAGTTTCAAACTTAAGTGTATCCTTAAGATCATCGGAAAGTGCATAGAATGTATTTTCTATATTTTTCCTGTGCTTTTCGGAGGGGTCATCCGTTATGTATATCCCCATAGGTATGAACCCCAATTCATTCACGAGAAAATCCGTTACGCCTATGGCATAAGCGCTGTCTGCCACCACATAAAGTTCCACGGGAAGATTATCTCTGAACTCAAAGACGAAATCGCCTATCGAGGTCAAATAATTGTAAAATACTTTGCTCTCTTTCTCTATGAGCTTTTCTGTTTTTTCCTTATCAAGTCCCGCATATTCCGTTATTTTTCGTAAAAACTCCGCTGTCCTCTCTGCTCCTACGGGAATAATAGGGATTTGGATATAAGGAGTTTTGTATTTTCTCTTTAAGAGTTCCGCCGTTTCCAGTCCTACCCAAGGAGAAAGCACAATGTTAAACTCTGCATTGGGTATATCCTTCCATTCGGATACTCCGCCCGAAGAAGCCCCAAAGAGTATATTTACCTCCAAACCCAATTTTTCGAGAAGACTTTTTATTTCCGAAAGATCACCTCTCCAAAACGGATCCTGATATGGCACTACAGAGAGGACATTTACAAGACCTTTGCGCACATTTGGCGTTACATTCCCGATAAACTGCTCTATTATCGCCTCTGTCACTCTATGGTGTCCGTAATAGGAATTACCCTTAAATCCGGCTGTTTCGGTACCTACTATCGGGAAACCCTCCTCGGCAAAATCTTTTGCGGCTTGTATGGAATCATCCCCTATTATATCGGATGTACAGCCCGTAAGCACTACGAAGAGATCGCCCTTTATCACCTTTAACGCTCCGTCTATAAGATTTCGCAGCTTATTTTCTCCGCCGAAAACGACTTCCTGTTCTCCCGAATTGGTACACGATATATGCGCACCGCCTCCGACGCTGTCACCCTGATAACCCGAGCCGGCACCCGCAAACTGCGTAGCCTTGCTTGAGCATCCCGGACCTGCGTGCACTATAGGTCTTGCCCCGGGGATAGCAAGAACTGTCTGCTGACCCGCAAGGGCACAGCCGAATCTCGGCTGCTCTATATATTTACTCATTCCAAATTGCCTCCTTATTTTCCCTCAAAAACGAAAGGATCCTCTACCTCGTCCATCCACCAATCGGTATACGGAAATTCAACGTGCTTTGATATATTCTCAACGAGTTTTTTCGTTCTTATGGCTTCGTAAATTCTTTTGCCCATTCTCACGGCGCCGTCATATCCGCAGCTATAATTTGCATCTCCCTCGAATATTATGGGAATGCCAAGCCTTGTGGCTGCATTTGATACTTGCCCGTGACGCACTATAACGAGATCGGGGTTCAATCTCTTGATTATCTTTACCAGCTGATAAGGCTGCTTATTGCAGACCGTTACGTTTTGTATATTTCCGTTATCTCTGACGAGATCCTCCAAAGTATTCTTTTGACCTTCTTTATCGGGGTGTGCATCGTGATGAAGTGCGTTAAAGCCTATAAGCTTTACATCAAAATCCTTAAGTATATTACCAAGATTGTGGCAGAAAGAATCTCCCGATATAACATAAACTCTCTTGCCTGCGATAAGCTTCTTTAAGCGTTCTATTTCGGGAGCTATTCTCTTATGCTCGCTTTCTATCACATCCTCGACTATTTCCTCCTTGCCCGTCAGCTTTGCTATCTCTCTGAGCCATTCATCCGTCCAACTTATGCCGAATGGCGACGGTGCATTTACCTCGGGAACTCCGTATTCCTCTTCCATAACGGCTGTTATGTAAGTCGAAAGCGTTTTGCATACCTGTGTATTGCAGGCAGCTTCACTTATATGCTTTATATCATCCACACTTGCAAGGGGAGCGACATAATTTGTCTTTAAACCCAATTTTGAAAGAAGAGGAGAAAATGTATCGGAACCGTTGAAGCCGAATACATTCACAACATCCTTTTTCTTCTCCCTTGCAGGCTCTACAAGCCTTAAAAGAGCGTGATATGCACTGTCAAATCCCGTGGACCACAATCTTGACTTAAAGCCTTCGCAGTAAACGGGTATAACGGGATATCCCAGTTCATCGGATGTTACCGAGGCTATGCTTTCAAGATCTTCTCCTATTATACCCGATGCGCATGACGATTCTATAAATATGGCTTTCGGAGAAAATCTGCGGTCTGCTTCCAATATGGCTCCTCTGAGCTTTTCCGCAGCGCCATAAACAGTATCTTTTTCTTGAATATTGGTGCTTATGTACTTTACGGAATGCAAAACGCCGTTTCTTGATACCGATACATTTCTTGCCATAATATTTTGTGTTGAAGAACCGCCCGAGCAGCCTATAGGTGCATGCCCAACTACCGCCGCATCTCTTATAAAAAGAGTTTGCGTCTCGGCGCAGCCCTCCGAACAATCGGAGCATTGTCCGTAATATCCTCTTTTACAGACAAGCTCTTTTCTGTTGGATCTATCAATAAGATCTTGCGCATCGCCGTTATAGAAAAGCGTTGAATGTAATCTTCTCTCCCTTACTTCCACTTCGGGAGTATTTTTGTATATACCCATTTATCTTTTCCTTTCTTGCTTAATACTAATTCCACT
>DFJD01000057.1:0-628 GCA_002372875.1 Clostridiales bacterium UBA3680 | reverse complement strand
ATCGTTATATCTGCTGCCGCTTTTACTCATAGATCGGTAATCATTGAATATATCGGGATCATCTCCATTTAACAAGTTTCTTCTCGACCAATGCGAGAACCGCATTCAAAAGAGTAACCACGATACCGATAACTATTATCCCCGCCACAACTCTCTTATAATCCACAAAATCCGCATAATACTTTACAAACCACCCAAGACCCTTTGTAGCCCCGAGCATCTCTGCCGACGTAAGCACCATAAATGCAGTTGAAAGCGATACATTCAAGCTTCTCACAACTCCCGGCACGCAATACGGCAAAAGTATATTGAACAGAAATATATGCCCTTTCATATTAAGAGTTTTGGCAGACTCCATAAGTTTCGGATCTATATTTGTAACAGTAAGCACCACATTCATAAATACCCCGAAAAAAAGCGAAATAAATATAACAAGCTCCTGTGCCGACCAAAATGTAGGCAGCAAAGCCACCACGTAAGGCGTATATACAACAGGCGGAATAGGGCTTATCACCTTAACTATCGGAAAGACTACATCCCTGATCGGCTTCACCCACCCCACTACGATACCGAGTATTATGCCAAGCAGCAAAGCAAACAAAAATGCCAAAAACAAAAGCCACATTGA
>DFJD01000028.1:15575-33073 GCA_002372875.1 Clostridiales bacterium UBA3680 | reverse complement strand
GACAAAGGCGAGCAGTACGGCTGCGGAAAGCCCGGCTGTACGGTAGGCTGCGACTGTGACAGATATATGGAGATATGGAACCTTGTATTTACACAGTTTTGCAAGGAGGAGGACGGCTCCTATTCAAACCTTGACCATCCCAACATAGATACGGGAATGGGTCTTGAAAGACTTGCCACCGTTTTACAGGGAGTAAATTCCATTTTTGATGTAGATACCGTAAAAGCCATAAGAGATAAGGTATGCAGTCTTGCGGGTGCCGTTTACGGACAGGACGAAAAGAAGGATATATCCATCAGAGTTATAACCGACCATATCCGTTCCGTGGCATTTATGACAGCCGATGGTGTACTTGCCTCAAACGAAGGCAGAGGCTACGTTTTAAGAAGACTTTTGAGAAGAGCGGCAAGACACGGAAGATTGCTCGGAATTGAGGGCAACTTTATGGCGCAAGTGTGCAAAGTCGTTATAGAAAATTCAGGCGAGGCATATCCCGAACTTGTTGAAAAACAGGAACATATATACAACATCTTAAATGTTGAAGAGACACGTTTTGCAAAAACAATAGATACGGGTCTTGAGCTTCTTAAAGAAAGAATGAACGCCCTTAAAGAAAGCGGAAGCAAAATACTTCCGGGAGAGGATTCCTTCAAGCTTTACGATACCTACGGTTTCCCCGTGGACCTTATGAAGGAAATACTTAACGAGCAGGGAATGGATATAGATGAAGATGCCTTCCGGGCCGAAATGGAAAAGCAAAGACAGCTTGCAAGAAGCGCAAGAGGCGTGGATACATATATGGGTGCCGATGAAACCGTTTTCCACAGTTTGGATGCGGCAATGAGCACCGAGTTTGACGGCTACACACAAACCGACCTTAAGGGCGCAAAGGTCCTTGCACTTGTAAAAGAAGAAAACGGCACGGAAACCGTTGTCGATACGGTAAATGAAGGCGACAGCGTTTCCGTCATACTTGACAAAACATCCTTCTATGCCGAAATGGGCGGTCAGGTCGGCGATATCGGAATTATAGAAAACGACACTTGCTCCGTGGAAATAAGCTCCGTTACAAAATTCGGCGGCAATAAATTCATACATAAGGGTGTTGTGGCAAACGGAAGCCTTTCTGTAAGTGATACGGTCAACACTCTTGTAAACAAGTCCACAAGACTTTCTACCTGCAGAAACCATACCGCCACCCACCTTTTACAGGCAGCCTTAAGAAGTGTGCTCGGTTCCCATATCGAACAGGCGGGCTCCTATGTAAACAAAGACAGACTTCGTTTCGACTTTACCCACTTTGAGGCGGTAAGCAGAGAAGACCTTCAGAAGGTTGAAAAAATCGTAAACGATAAGATACTTGAGGCAATACCCGTGGAAATTGCCGAAATGCCTCTTGAACAGGCAAGAAAGCTTGGCGCTATGGCACTTTTCGGTGAAAAATACGGCGAAGTGGTAAGAGTTGTTAAGGCAGGCGATTTCTCCGTGGAATTCTGCGGCGGAACTCATGTAAGCAACACATCACAAATAGGTGCCTTTAAGATAGTTTCCGAGGCGGGCGTAGCTGCGGGAACAAGAAGAATAGAGGCTCTCACGGGTGCGGGTGCTATAGCCTACTATGAACAGCAACAGCAGCTTATAGACAGTGTATCTTCAATTATCAAGGCAACTCCCAAAAACATCATATCAAAGGTTGAAGCCTTGCTTGCCGAAAACAAAAAGCTTTCTTCGGAGCTTGAAGCCTTAAAAAGTAAGCTTTCGGGTTCCGCAGCAGACGATATGCTGTCACAGGCGGAACAGATAGGCCAAATAAAGGTGCTCACCGCCTTCGTTAAAGACATAGATATGAACTCCTTAAGAGATATGGGAGATAAGCTCAAAGACAAGCTCGGAGAATGTGCTCTTGTTCTTGCCTCCGATTTCGGCCAAAAGGTAAGCTTTGTGGTAATGTGTACCGATGCTGCCGTTAAATTGGGAGTAAAAGCGGGAGATATCGTTAAAAAAGCGGCGTCTGTTTGCGGAGGAGGCGGCGGCGGCCGTCCCACAATGGCACAGGCAGGAGCAAAGGATGTATCCAAAATACCCGAAGCTCTCGAACTTGCCAAAACCGAGATCAAAGGAATACTTTCATGACAGAAAGCCTTGCATATAAAACAAAAAGAATAATAGAGCACTACGGTTTCAATTTCAAAAAAGGATTCGGACAGAATTTCCTTGTGGACGAGAGAGTTCTTGACAAGATAATCTCGGCGGGAGAAATAACCGAAAATGACGTGGTCATCGAGGTGGGGCCGGGCATAGGCACACTTACCGCCGCCCTTGCAAAGCATGCCTTCAAAGTCATTTCAATAGAAATAGACAAGACCCTTATACCGATATTGAACCGATTGCTTGAAGATTACGACAATATAGAGCTTATAAACGGAGATATTTTAAAAACCGACCTAAACGAAATTATATCAAAATATCCCGATAAAAATATAAAGATGGTGGCAAACCTTCCTTATTACATCACCACCCCCATAATAATGAACATTATCGAAAACCACATTAAAATAGACTCTGTAACGGTAATGATTCAAAAAGAGGTGGCGTATCGAATGAAGGCGAAGCCTTCCACAAAGGAATACGGCTCTCTTTCCCTTTCGGTGCAGTACAGCTGTGAGCCCTATATTGCGGCAAATGTTCCGAACAACTGCTTTATGCCAAGGCCGAATGTTGATTCGGCTGTAATAAGGCTTAAGCTTCTTGATAAACCCGCAATAGAGGTAAAGGACGAAAAATTTCTGTTCGAATTTATAAAAGCGGCTTTTTCTCAAAGAAGAAAGACCCTTGTAAACTGTATTTTTTCAAGCAAGATCGTAAAGCTTGATAAAGAAGAAATAGGCAAGCTTCTTGTTGAAAACGGCTTTGACGAAAAGGTCAGAGGAGAGACCCTCTCCCTTGAACAATACGGAAAGCTCGCAGATGCTTTCCTGCCCCACAAAACGGAGTGATATTATGAGACACAGAAAAAAATCATGGACGGAAAAGGAATTGTCGGAGAACAACACACTTATTTCCGATGCAACGGAATACAAAGGAAAATGGAAAGAATTCTTCGGCAACGATAATCCCATACATATAGAGATCGGCTGCGGAAAGGGCGGTTTCATTACGGAACTTAGCAAGAGAAATGCCGACATAAACTATATAGGTATAGAACGGGAAAAAGAGATAATGGCCATTGCCCTTAAAAGGTCACGAGAAAACGGCATAGGTAAAAATGTTGCTTTTGCCGTTACAGATGCGGCAAACCTTACCGAATGTTTTGAAAAGGGCGAGGTGGAAAGAATATATCTCAACTTTTCCGACCCCTGGCACAGAAGAAAGAAGTGGGCGAAAAAAAGACTTACCTACCGAACATTTCTTGCCGTTTACGAGCAGATCTTTCCTTCAAAAGGTGAGCTTTTTCTTAAAACCGACAACAAGGTTCTTTTTGAATCGAGCCTTAATGAAATAGCCGACAGGGGCTGGAGATTACATAACATCACCTTCGATTTGCACAACAGTGATTACGAGGGAAACATAATGACAGAGTACGAAAAGAGATTTTCCGAGCTTGGACAACCTATTTACAGATTAGAGGGTTACTTTAATGAAGATTGAAGCGTCCTGCGAAAATTGCTATAATTATGTATATGATGAGGAATTTGAAGATTATTGCTGCATAGTAAATGCGGATATGGACGACTATGCCCGTATGCTCACAGGCAAAGAGGTTTGCCCTTTCTTCAGATTTGACAATGAGTATAAAACAGTAAACAAACAGATATAGGAGGATATTATGAAAAGAGCATTGATAAGCGTTTCCGATAAAACAGGTATTGTTGATTTTGCCAAAAAGCTTTCCGCACTGGGAATAGAGATAGTATCCACGGGGGGTACATACAACACATTGAAAGAGGCGGGCATCGAGGTAATAAACATTTCCGATGTTACGGGCTTCCCCGAGTGTCTTGACGGAAGAGTTAAAACACTTCACCCCAACATACATGCGGGTCTTCTTGCCATGAGGTCAAACCCCGAGCACATGAAGCAGGTAAAAGAGCTTAATGTAGACCTTATAGATATGGTGGTGGTTAATCTTTATCCCTTCAAGCAGACCATAATGAAAGAGGGCGTGACCCTTGAAGATTGTATAGAGAACATAGACATAGGCGGCCCCACAATGCTCAGAGCGGCGGCAAAGAACTATCAGGATGTATCCGTTATAATCGATCCTTCCGATTATGAAAAAGTTCTTTCCGAAATATCCGAAAACGGAAAAGTAAGCGTTGAAACAAACTTCTATCTTGCGGCAAAGGTATTCAATCATACAGCCTACTACGACTCAATGATAGCAAACTATTTAAGAGATAAGGCAGGTCTTCCCAAGTATCCCGACACACTTTCAATGACCTTTGAAAAAGTTCAGGATATGAGATACGGCGAAAACCCTCATCAATCCGCGGCTTTCTACAGAGAAGTCGGCAAAAACGAGGGTATGCTCACCTCCGTAAAGCAGCTTCACGGCAAGGAACTTTCCTTTAACAATATAAATGACACCCACGGCGCTTTGGAGCTTCTTAAAGAGTATGATGAGCCCACTGTGGTTGCATGCAAGCATTCAAATCCTTGCGGAGTTGGAACGGGAAAGGATATCCACGAGGCTTACATGAAAGCCTACAATACAGACCCCACTTCCATTTTCGGCGGTATCGTTTGTGCCAACAGAAAGATCGATAAGGCAACAGCCGAAGAGATAAGTAAGATTTTCCTTGAGATCGTGCTTGCTCCCGCCTTTGACGAAGATGCTCTTGAAATACTCACACAAAAGAAGAATATCCGTCTTTTGACCCTTGATTCCATCGAGAAAAAACAGCCCGCAACAGCCTTTGACGTTAAAAAGGTAAGCGGTGGTATTCTTGTACAGGATATAGATAACAGCCTTCTTTCCGATGAGCTTAAGGTGGTTACCGACAGAAAGCCCACAGATGAAGAAATGAAGGACCTTATCTTCACATGGAAGATAGTTAAGTACACAAAAAGCAACGGTATTGCAATAGGTAAAAACCTTCAATCCGTAGGTATCGGCCCCGGACAGGTAAACAGGATTTGGGCTACCGAGCAGGCAATAGACCACGGTCAAAAACAGCTCGGAGAAGATTTTGTAAAGGGTGCCGTGCTTGCTTCCGATGCGTTCTTCCCCTTTGACGACTGTGTTGAAGCGGCTCATAAGGCAGGCATAACCGCAATAATTCAGCCCGGCGGTTCCGTAAGAGACCAAGACAGCATAGATAAGTGCAACAAATACGGTATTGCAATGGTATTTACCGGCATGAGACATTTCAGACACTGAAAAGGGACCTCGAAGGAAATGAGTGAAAAAGTGATCACTTTCGGAGAGATCATGCTTCGACTTTCTCCGGAAAATAACGAAAGATTTTTACAAGCAACGAAATTTGAGGCGGTTTACGGAGGCGGAGAGGCGAACACCTCCGTCTCCCTTGCCAATTTCGGCATATCCTGCAGCTACGTTACCAAGCTGCCCAACAACCCCATCGGACAAAAGGGGCTTAATTCCCTGAGAGAATACGGTGTGGGCGTTGAAAACATCATAAGAGGCGGCGACCAGATAGGAATATATTTCCTTGAAAAGAAAACCAGCCAGCGCCCCACAAACGTGCTCTATAACAGGCACGGCTCCGCAATAGCACTTGCAAAGGCAGAAGAATTCGATTGGGAAAAAATTTTTGAGGGTGCTACATGGTTTCACTTCTCGGGAATAACTCCCGCCCTTAGCGACGAGCTTGCAAAGGCAACACTTACCGCTTGCAAGACAGCAAAGAAAAAGGGTATAAAAATAAGCTGCGACCTTAACTACCGCAGTAAGCTTTGGAGCGGTGAAAAGGCAAAGTCCGTTATGAGTGAAATATGCAAATACGTTGATATTTGCATAGCCAACGAGGATGACGCTATCGGAATTTTCGGTATAGATACCCATGACACCGCAGGCGAGGAGAAAAACGCCTACGTTGCGCGAGTTCTTACGGAAATGTTTCCGAATTTTGAACTTGTGGCATCTGTTTGGAGGCTTGAGACCTCTGTTACCACATTTTCTCTTCAATCCATGATATATAAGGGTAAAAAAGCTTACTACAGCAGAGAATACTCCATGCACATACTCGATTACATAGGTGCGGGAGATGCCTACTGCGCGGGAATAATATACAGCCTTATAAACAATTACGACATAAAAAAGGCGGTAGAGTTTTCAAATGCCGCAAGTTGTCTTAAACACACCGTAAGCGGAGATTTTAACCTTATAACCGCGCAAGAGGTAAATACTCTTGCCTTCGGCAGCGGCGGCAACGAGGTTCAGAGATAAGGTTATATTACAATAATAATAAAAATTAAAAAAAAAGTGGAAAACATTATTTTTTTATGATATACTCATTCGGAGTGCAAAATCATTTTTAGGAGGATTTTTTAATGAGCACATTTGAAACGATCGATAAGAACAAAGTAAAAATAACCTTCGGCGTAGATGCGGCAAGGTTTGAAGAGGGCATCGAAGATGCATACAAGAAAAACAGAAATAAAATAACAATACAGGGCTTCAGAAAAGGAAAAGCTCCCAGAAAGCTCATTGAATCCGTATACGGCAAGGGTGTATTCTATGATGATGCCATCAATTTCGTACTTCCCGATGCATACGAAAGTGCCGTTAAGGAAAATGATCTTGCTGTTGTTTCAAGACCCGAGATCGATGTTACCAAAATAGACGACGAGGGCGTAGAGTTTACCGCAGTGGTTTTTGTAAAGCCCGAGGTTACCGTAGGCGAATACAAGGGACTTGAATTTACAGCCGTTGCTACCGAGCCTACAGAAGAAGAAATAGACGGTTACATTAAAAGAGAGCTTCAGAAAAACGCAAGAACACTTGACATTACCGACAGACCCGTTGCAAACGGAGATATTGCCGTTATCGATTTCAAGGGCTTCGTTGATGATGTTGCCTTCGAAGGCGGTCAGGCAGAAAACTACGAGCTTGAGATAGGTTCTCATTCCTTTATAGATACCTTTGAAGAACAGCTTGTAGGCAAGAATATAGGCGATGAGGTAAAGGTAAACGTTACCTTCCCCGAGCAGTACGGTCAGGCTGACCTTGCAGGAAAGCCCGCAGTATTCGAAGTAAAGATAAACAGCATCAAGTTCAAAGAGCTTCCCGAGCTTAACGACGATTTTGTTCAGGATGTTACCGAATTTGAGACAGTTGAAGATTATAAAAACAGCGTAAAAGAAAAGCTTACAGCTTCCAAGACACGCGAGGCAAACGACAGCAAGGAATCACAGCTTCTTGATGCCCTTGTGGAGCGTTGCGAGATGGATGTTCCCGAGGTTATGATCGAGAACGATGTTGAAATGAAGATAAGCGACTTTGAAAGAAATATTTCCGCTCAGGGTCTTACTCTTGAAAACTACCTCAGCTACATGGGTCAGGACATCGAGTCTATGAAGGCTGCCTACAGACCCATAAGCGCAAAGCAGGTTAAGGCTCGTCTTGCACTTGAGGCAGTTGCCGCAAAGGAAAACTTTGAAGTGACCGACGACGACATAAAGGCAGAAACCGAGAAGATCGCAAAAGCTTACAATATGGATGCCGACAAGCTCACCTCCGTTTTAAGAGATGAGGACAAGAAGAACATGACAAATGACATTCGTGTTCAGAAGGCGCTTGAATTCATAAAAGAAAATGCCGTTGAGGTTGAAGCAAAGGCAGAATAATTCACACCGGAGGTAAAAATATGAGTCTGGTTCCGATAGTTGTTGAAAAAACCGCTCAGGGCGAGCGTTCCTACGATATTTATTCAAGGCTTTTACAAGACAGAATAATATTTTTGGGAGAAGAGGTCAACGATGTGACCGCCAGCCTTGTTGTGGCTCAGCTTCTTTTCCTTGCCGCAGACGATCCGGATAAGGATATAAATTTATACATCAATTCGCCGGGCGGTTCCGTGACCGCAGGTATGGCAATATACGACACCATGCAGTATATTGCCCCCGATGTTTCCACCATATGCATAGGAATGGCGGCAAGTATGGGTGCCTTCCTTCTTGCCGGAGGTGCAAAGGGAAAAAGATATGCATTGCCCAATTCCGAAATAATGATCCATCAGCCCTTAGGCGGCACGAGAGGTCAGGCAACGGATATTAAGATTCAGGCAGAGCAGATACTTAAAATTAAGGCAAATATGAACAGAATGCTTGCCGAAAACACGGGCAAGCCCATAGAACAGATTGCCGCCGACACCGAAAGAGACAACTACATGTCTGCACAGGAGGCGCTTGAGTACGGTCTTATAGACAGCGTAATTACAAAGCCCGTTAAGAAAGGTGATAACTGATATGGCAACAAGAACCGATAAAATGCTCAGATGCTCATTTTGCGGAAAAACACAGGACCAGGTAAGAAGACTTATACAAGGCCCCGGTGCTTATATTTGTAATGAATGTGTTATGCTTTGCTATGATATTGTTGCCGAGGAGGCAGGCTCCATAGCCGAGCAGCAGTTACTTGAAAGTGATTTTCCCACCCCAAAGGAACTTAAAGAAGTTCTTGATGAGTATGTTATAGGACAGGAAGAAGCGAAAAAATCTCTTTCCGTAGCCGTATATAACCACTATAAAAGAATAGCTTCACAAGAGATGGACCCCAAGGTAGAACTTCAAAAAAGCAACATTCTTTTGATAGGTCCCACGGGTGTGGGTAAGACCATGCTCGCCCAAACTCTTGCAAAGTTTATGAACGTACCCTTTGCCATTGCCGATGCCACCTCTCTTACAGAGGCAGGCTATGTCGGTGAGGACGTTGAAAACATACTCCTTAAACTCTATCTTGCCGCAGATTACGACATAGAAAGAACACAAAGGGGTATCATATACGTAGACGAAATAGATAAGATAGCCAAAAAGGGCGATAACGCCTCCATTACAAGAGATGTAAGCGGTGAGGGCGTGCAGCAGGCTCTCCTCAAAATTATCGAGGGAACCGTTGCCAATGTTCCCCCTCAGGGCGGAAGAAAGCACCCCCATCAGGAATTTATACAGATAGATACCACCAACATTCTCTTCATCTTAGGCGGTGCCTTCCCCGGCATTGAAAAGGTTATCGAAAGAAGACTTACAAACAAGGTCATAGGCTTCGGAGCAGACGTAAAGTCCAAAAAGGAGCTTGCAAAAACCGACCTTTTAAGCAAAATCGTTCCCCAAGACCTTCATTCTTTCGGACTTATACCCGAGTTTATAGGTCGTATGCCCGTTGTGGCAACTCTTGAAAATCTTGACGAAGATGCTCTTGTAAGAATACTTACCGAGCCTAAAAACGCCATTACCAAGCAGTATAAATATCTTCTTGAGCTTGACGGCGTAAGCCTTGAGTTTGAAGATGATGCGCTCAGAGCCATAGCCGCAAAGGCAGTTGAGCTTGAAACGGGAGCAAGAGGTCTTCGCTCCATTGTGGAAGGCTTCATGCGTGATATCATGTACGATATCCCCTCCGACGATAAGATAGAAAAATGTATAGTTACAAAGGGCGTTGTAACCGGAGAGGAAAAGCCCAAGATCATCTACGGAGACGGAGAAAAGAGATCCGTTCCCAAAACGAAGAAATCAACTTCAAAAAGAACCGCGACCGCGGGTTAATCAATGCGGATCTTACCTGAAGAGGTAGGATCCGTTTTTGTTATTACATAAAAGAGAGGAGTGAGAAAATGATCATCTGCAATTATAAAACGCTGAGGCTGTCGTTTAATCTTTTTCATAACACGAATGATAAAGAAAAACCCGAATATTGGGAAATGTGCCTTTTGAAACTGAAAGACGGTAGGCATACCGCAGGTGCGTGGTCGCCTTCCGATGACGGAAAAAACGATGAATATATACGAGGGCAAGCCGATACGATCTCCGTAGATGAAGTGGAAAAATGGCATAAGATGAGCTATGACATTTCCGAATGTCTGGAAGAAGACGTGAATTGGATAAATCTCGGCTCGCAAAGTGAAGAGGCTTACAATTTTCAAGCGGAAAACTTCAAATCCTTCGCAGACGGTGACAGCCCTCCAAATGAACGTTTTTGCCTTTTGATTTTAACAAACGGTGAACTTGCTTCGGGAAGATGGGATAAGGACACGGAAACATTTGATACATGGAACAGACCTACGGTCGATAAATCCGAAGTGTGGGCTTGGACAGCCCTTAGCCATGATTTCTTTTCGGAATTGGAAGAAGAACGGGAAAATGAAATAGAACGGGAAAAGGAGCTGAACAAGAACCCCTCCGTAGATGAAAAGCTTTTCAAATACGGCACCGATATAAACACCTACTATGAAAAGGCACTTTTAAAACTTCGTGAAAAATATCCATGGGCGACATTGACCCAAATGATGAAAAAAACTCCCTGGCAGATCGTGCCTCATCATGGAAAATACGTTTTCGGCACGGTCGATAAGGGCTATCGTGACGAAAACATAGTGAGCGAATGGACGGAGGGAACCGACGCAGACGAATTTATAGCTTTTCTTTGCGAATATGCCGAAGAACCCGTTGCAAATTCCGATCCCGCCGAAAAATTCAAGTACGGCACCGATATAGAGGTATACCTTAACAAAGCCTATGAAAATGTTAAAAAAGACTATAAATGGCTTGATAAGAATATGCTGAGAAAATATTGCCTCTACGGCATAGAGAAAATTGACGGAGAGTTGGAATTTGTAAGAGCCTTTAAAGATGATACCGAATATCATGTTTGCGATTACGGCAGTGCGGATAAATTTTTGGAAAGTCTGGAGCAGGCATTTCAAGAGGCGGCAATAAAGGAAAATCCCGTTATTGAAACCTATGATGTTCCCTTCGGGCATGTGGAAATTCACGGTTGGAACTTGGAAATATATCGCTTTTCAAAATTAAAAACCGGAGATTATATGGTGACCGTTCAGGCAGGCGACCGCGTAACGGGTGGCACAAGGCACTTTTTCATTACCCCTGATTGTTTTAAGACAAAATCCTATGAGGAATTTTTGGACAGATATTTAAAAATCGTCCCCGGGGAGTCCTTTGGTTTGTCGAAAAAGGAACTTCTGTCAAACGAGGATTTGAAAAAATTTTTGGGCTTTGCGTAGAATACGGAAGTGGAGTAGGGCAACATTTTGGGGGTTAGCGATAAAAAGACAACCTCACCCCCTGCCCCTCCCCGGCTTGGGGAGGGGAGAACGCATGCACTCTACCGTTTGTTATTATGTGATTTTTCGTGATATAAAAGCCTGTTTACAGCCGCACAGAATTTCCCTGTTGTCGGTTTTCCCCTACATTACATCGTGATTCGTTAACCCGATAGCAGAAAAGCATAACGTGGCGGCGACTGTTCCCCTCCCCAAGGTGGGGAGGGGTTAGGGGTGAGGTTGTTTCACGAGGTTTATATACAATATAAATTTCTCTGATCCCGAAACGGTATACTATTTATTTTATTATTCCATACTAAACATAACAACAAAACTATAATCGTAATATACATTTAATCGCCACATGTACATTTTATGCACTTGTTCAAATTTGTAATAAAAAATTCATATATATTTTTTTCTGCGATAAAATTTGTAAAAGTTAAGTAACACTAATTTAATCTTGAATATTTATCTGATTAGTGATAAAATAACATCAAAGTATAAACCTTTGTATATTATAAATACATAGGCTATATTAAATACAGTTGAAAGGAAGGGATGAAGGGAGGATTTACCCTTGCCTTACGGCAACCCTTGGCGAATGGGGAAAAGTTCGCATAAACTACAAAATTGTTCTAAAAAATAAGGAGGAATAATTATGAAGAGAACGGAAAAAAAGCGCAAACAAAAGAAAGCCGTACTCATTTGCACACTTGCAACTGCCGCAGTCATTGTCGGCGGTATGACATTTGCATGGTATACAAGTAAGGACCAGGTTACTAACCGTTTGAGTGCGGCGGGCAAGTACGGCACAAGCATCGTCGAGGACTTCCAGTCACCCGAGGATTGGATTCCGGGACAGGAAATCAACAAGGACGTTTCCGTTGTTAATACAGGCACTGTTGATGCCCTTGTAAGAATGTATTTCAGTGGTAGAATGACAGTTCTTAAAGAAACATCAGCAACAGACAAAGTTGATGCAACAACATTTGCAAAGGCTAATGCAACTGCTGTTACAGACCCGAAACTTAACGGAATTAACTTGAATTATAGTGGTGGCAGTGGCGCATACTTTTTCAAAGAATTAAGTCAGAATAAAATAGATAATCCTAAAGATCTTAAGAGTGCAAGTAGCGAAAGTGAAACAAAACCTACTGTAAGTGAAGAGAATACACCGGCTGTATTTAACGAAGTTCAATCTGTACAGGCGGGTGGATATCTTGTATATGCTCCTAATGGTGCAAAGATAAGTTGGGAGTTGGAACAAGCAACAACTTTAAAGAATAAAGCAGGTAACGAAGTTTATCTTGCAAAGGGAACTAAGGTCGGAACTACTGGTGCAACCGGAATTACAGCTGGTAATCCGGAAGAATTAGCAGCTGATTATTACGGTGTTGTTGATGCTTCTACATTTAAGCCAGAAACAGACGGTCTCTACATATTCAGAAGAACTGTAGAAGAATCTAATAACAATGCAAGTAATAAATATGAGTATAGCGGTTACTATTTCTTTAATGATGGAACAAAAGATCATTATTTAGCTCTTCACTATGCAGACGGTGCTATAGGAAAATCAGACTATGTTCTTCCCGCTGGTGCTATTACAGAAACAAAAACCACAAATGGTGATTTAGCGTTGCCGGTTACAATAAATACTGATAAGGTATATATGTATACTGCTTCCGAAAAGGTTATTGAAACTGCGGAATCGGGAAATAACAACTTATTATGGGCATATGATTCTACAAACAATAAGTTTACAGTTACATATAAAGCAGGTAATGATGATGTGGTAGCAGATGATATAGTCGTAGATGTTCAGTTGGCAAATGTTGGTACAAATGCGGAACAATGGACTGTTCTTCCTGCTACGGGCGGAAATCATAAAACCACATTCTATTACAACAATGATGTAGAATCCGGTGATACAACGGCTAAACTTGTTGATTCCGTTAAATTAAGTGAAAACACAACGAAAGAAGCTTATTTAGCATTTGATTTTGACCTTGATGTATTTATGGACAGTGTTCAGGTTACACTTGAACAGGATGGCAAAGAAGATATAAAAGCGGCTAAGACAGATACTACATGGCAAGCATCTTCGGCGGTTCTTACTCCTATAGGTACAGACTCGAAGGTTGAAAACTATGATACTAGCGGAAAAGAAATTGAAAAGATTACATGGAAAGCAACAAGTGGTTCGTAATTGCATAAGCAGATTTAACAATGGTTTGAGACGGAAACGATTTAGTGTCCTACATACCAACTTCCCTATCCCGAAAATAGCGGAAGTACAAAATAATTTTTAATACACATACATACCCAAACGGAAAGCGTGCACAACTGCCTTTCCGTTTAGGAAAATAATAAATGGTGTAACTGTTCCTGATACAGGTGGTTATGACGGCAATGAAATCGTAAAGGTTAAATGGACAGATGTAACCAATCCTTAATTTACTTCTGTTAATACCCTATACATGTATTAACATTCCGTGAACTATTAATAACAAAACTCCCTCGGATCTTTCCGAGGGAGTAAATTAAGATTATTGCACTTCCCCCACAAGCACCGCTCTTGCATTCTCATAATCATAGGCGCAGGTAGACAGGGTAATTGTTTTACCGCCCGAATATGTGTCTCTGAAATGAAGAGAGTTTTGCTTAATATATTCCAAATCGGGGGTAGATGAGTAAAACGGTGTGCCTGAAGAAGTAAGGGCGTAGGCAAAAAAGTTAAGGCGAAAAACTCTGTCTTTTGTGATGATATAGCCAAATGCAGCCTTTTCAAACCATGCCTTATCCGACATATTGGTCACATCGTGAAATATGACGTTGCTTGCCCGACCCATGTTATGGCCGTAAATAACGGTGTTTTCGGCGAAACCGTTCGAATCGATGAATACCGCACCTGCCGCGCTTTTTGAGCCGTCGGCACCGTGGGTAAGATAAAATTCGTTGTCTTTTCCCTGCAAAAGAGGATAATTTATATGCGTTTGCGGAATATATATCCAGCCGATAATGTCGCTGTTTTGTGCTTGCATTTCCTCAAGTTTGGGGCGAAATTCATCACCTATCGCCTTCAATGCCGTATCGTTTTCGGTTTTGTCCGAGGCGGCTTGCAGTTCTTGGGCAGGGGAATATTCCGAAAAGACGGAGGAAACGATCTCTGCATTTTCCACTTCACGGGTTTCGTGGTATATGCCGTACAAAGCGTACACGATACCGAGAATGCAAATTGCAAGCAGACCTACGGGTATAATAAATTTTTTTGAGTTTTTCACATTATCACCTCATATCGATTTTTTAGATGTCCCAAAATATTGGAATACCTAAAAAGTTTGATATGTTCTTTATAACATAAAGAATACAACTCTGTCAATTATTATTCTGGGAGGGTTTGGAATGAGATTTAAAAAAATTAAATATCTTTCTATCCCCCTTTTAACTCTTGTTATGACAGTGCCGATTTTTGCAGACAGACTTCCCGACGGCAGTGTTCGGGGACTTCCGCAAAACCTTATCGTTATGGATGAAGACGGCAATTCCGTGTCGGCAAGCGGCGACTACTACGTTCACATAGAGGACATGCAGCCGAGAGTTTTGTACACCAAGGACATTACCGTAATGAACCTTCGTAACGATGCGGTTTACAGGGTGTATATGTCTGCCGCCCCCGACCATACCGAAGGGGAGATCGACCTTGAAGGTGAGGTCGAAGTTAAGCTCTACCTTGAAAACGAGCTTATATACGAGGGTGACGTAAACGGTGACGGCACGCCGAATATGCAGCTGAATCCCATCGACTTGGGCGGAATTTACAACTCCGATGAGCAACGAAAATTGCATGCGGAGTTTATATGGAATATAACCGACGAGACCGAGGCTCTCATACTCGGAAAGACCGATCGGGACAAACCGGCATTCGGTGCGGTGGATTTCAGGTGGATATTTACCGCTCAGGTCAATGAAAACGGGGGAGAAAAACATAACGAGGGAGAAAAGGAAAAACAAAAAAACGATTCCGACAAAAACGGCGGCGGAAACGGAGGTATACGCGGTAAAATAACTCAAAAAGGCGAGTTTATACCCACAGACACCACCGAGCCATCTAAACCCGATACTTCGGAACAGAGCACGTCCGAAACCGAGACCACGCAAGCCGAAAGCACCGTTGAAGTTGCCTCAGATGTGGAAGGTGATGAAGGCAGCATCGACGAGACCGACACCTCGAAAGACAGCGATGACGAAATAAAGGAAGAAGAAACCGATGTATTTGAAAAGATCGCGGAGGACATTCCTTTTATACCCGAAGATGTAAAAACGGGCTACCACAGCAAAATTGTGCTTTATCTAAAACTTTTGACGGGGTGCGGCATTGTTGCCATACTTTTGACAATAGGTATAATCTACAAAAATATCAAATTGAAAAACAGGAATAACAAAATATGAAGAAAATAAAAGATAATGAACCCGAAATACCCATGACACCGTTTCAGCGTGTGATCGAAGTGGTGGGAGATATATTGTTCTACGCCCTTATGGTGGCGGTGATAGTGGCTGCCATTATGTTTGCCTCTTCAAGAACACCCGACAAATCAATATTCGGCTATCGCTACTACGATGTGCTTACAGGTTCCATGGAGCCTGCCTACAGCGTTGGCGACCTTATATTTGTAAAGATAACCGATGCAAAAGACATTAACCCCGGAGATGCCATAACCTTTTATCCCGGAGGAGATGAAAGTTCATACCTTACGCACCGCTGTATCGAGAAACTTGAGGACTACCAAGGGTCGGGAGTTACGTGCTTCCGCACAAAGGGTGACTCCAATGATGCGGAAGACCCCTTCGTGATCGACCAATCAAGGGTAATAGGTGTGGTCAAGGCGAAAATTCCCGTACTTGGATTTGTTATCCTTTTCGTTCAAAGCTACTATGTTGAGGTAATTATATTTATTGTTCTGTTCGCAATTTTCTTTAACCTCATCAAGAAGTATGCGGCAGTTTCCGCAGAGCTTAAAACCCTTGAGGCAGAGGAAGAAGACGAGGAAGAGGAAAAGACCGAGGAGAAATGATCGGGAGATCTTAAGGAAACGCTAATTAATTGATTGGTGTTCCCTTAACAATTACAACAAACATGATTTGTACTCCCGACTGACGGCATACGCCTTGTCGGGAGATTTGTATTTGAAAAGGCAGTGATATTATGTTTGAGTTTAAAGCCAAACTGAAAAAAAGAATTATTTATGGTGCGGCAATGGGCTCTTTGTTCGCGGTTACTGCCATTGCTGCCTTCTTCACGGCGAAAGATGAGGTAAGCAACAGATTTTTTACAAAGCATCTGTCAACGATTCTCACCGAGACCGAGTGGAAGCAGGCGAACAATATTACTCCCGAAGAAGTCGTACCCAAAAATCCGATGATCACAAACGACGGTGAGATAGATGTATTTACCTATCTTGTGGTGACGGTTCCCTACTATAAGCAGTATGTATATGTTGAGAATCAAATGGGAGTTGGCAGTACCGATATAAATACCGTTTGGGGAGCTGCTTAAAGACGACTAAAATGAATAAAAAAGAAAAACCCTATTTCCGCCTATACACAATACGCTCTTTAAGGCTTGTTTACTCCCTTGTGATGGGAATTGTGGTGCTTGTCGGTGCGCTTGTGATGGTGATGTTCATTATGGGCATTCGCCCCTATGCCGTGCTGTCGGGCTCCATGGAGCCTGCTATCCATGTGGGCAGTGTGTGTATGGTGGATATGAACTTCCCCTTTAAAAATATTAAGGTGGGAGACGTAATATCCGTAAAAAGCGGAGATTTGGCAATAACACACAGAGTAACAGCCGTCACAAACGAGGGTCTTGTAACTAAGGGTGATGCCAACAATGTCGAGGACACAGGCTATGTTACGGTTGACGGTTATTTCGGAAAAACCCTGTTTTCCGTTCCTTTTGTGGGCTATGTGGTGATTTTCTTTAAATCGGGCGTAGGCAAGGCATTCGGCTTGGGTGTTATCGCTCTTGCCTTTTTAACAGACTACATACTTGATCTGGCGCTTGATATCGCGCGTGAAGAATATAAAGCCAAGGGGAAAAACGGTGATGAAAATGAAGAAAAAAAAGAAAACTAAGGAAATACTGATTAATTCACTTGAAGCAGATTTGAGATAATGTTTTCGCAGACAAGGAAAAGACCAAAGGGCATAGCCGGAAGCTACGTAGTGGCTATTTTGCTACGCAAAATAGTC
>DFJD01000028.1:2244-15479 GCA_002372875.1 Clostridiales bacterium UBA3680 | reverse complement strand
GCTTTGACACAGTATGCGGGAACATTAACCAAATATGCGAATGATTAATTAATCAGTGGTTCCTTAAAACAGGTTACACCTACAAGCTTTACACAGGTACAGCAAAAAAGAACAGGCCGGGTAAATTGAGTTTTAAATTTGGTATACACAAGTAATGGAGTTGAGGATTATGAACAAAAAAACATTTCACAGATTAATGTGCGCGTTTATGACTTTTATTGTGTTGGCGGGCATATTTAACTGGGATATTGTTAAAAGTATTATAACCTATGCAGAGTACGAGGAGTATGCGTCGGAGTATAACGTATATTTCAGATGGATGGATGATGACAACCTTGCAGGTGTTGAGGAAGATACAAAGATCATCAGGGAAACGCCAAAGAACGACCCTGCGCCGACGGGCTATGAACAGGCCGAGGATGAAAGCAGGCAGGAGAATATTTTTGCGGAATTTACTATCGACTCGCCGAATATTTTGCGCGGCAGCAGCGACGGTGAAAAAAGCGAATGTACCTTTACAATTTCGGGTCTTTATGACCTTAAAAGGGGCGGCGGCCTTAAACTGGATACATCAGATGAAGCACTTTCGAATGATTGGCTCATTACTTATGACGAGGAAAAGGACGAATACACCTTTAAAAATAAGGTTGACCTTAACAAGGACTATTCCACAACATTTCATTGGTATGCAGATTCGCGCGACTGCGTGGACGGTTTTGAAAAAGAGCTTGAAACCGGCTGTAAAGTAACACATAAGGTATACACTACGGTGGAGACCGAGTGTTACTTACAGGACGGTGAGCCTTTGGTCAAGAAAGATACAAATGAACCGTTGACTCTTGAAGAAATTGAGGCTGATGGCTATACGGCAGATGCCGACGAAAACGGCGATCCGATAACAATGCCCTACACCTACAGCAAAACCGAGATATACGAAAATGTTCCTATCGACACGAACAATCTTAGTTTGAAGTACAGTTCAAGACCCGACGAGTTTGACCTGAGCATAACGGGCAATGTACTTAACTCTAAAACGATAGATCAGCTTAGTGATGACTACACTTGGTTTGATTATGTATCAAAGATAGAACGTACCCAGTATGCCCGCGGTCTTGAAAGCTCGACTTATGATATAAGCATACAACTGCCCGATGATTTTGCGGCAAAGTATGGACAAGATTATGATAGTATAATAAGCAGTGGCGATGTTGTGCTGCTTGACAAGGATGACAATAAAATAAGCGGTGTAACTGTCGAACCTAAGGATGATGGACATACATACCTTAAATTCAGAGCGTTTGAAAAATTTGAGGGTTATGAAAGTACATCCGAGTTTAAAATTGGCCTTGCCAATGATGTTTTAAATGATATAGGAACAGAAAATCTGAAACTTGATCAAAACCGCCTGCACGTTTACGGTTATTTTGACGGACAGCTTCACGAGCAAAGAGAAACCGAAAATCCGGACAAGTATGCAGAAGCGACCGAAACAATATATTACAGCGAGGATGCACCTGCTTCATCATCGGGACGTCCGCCTATGCCTTACAATTATGGCGACCATGGCTATGTAAAGAACAGGGCAGCCAAAATTTCAAAGTCAAGTCCTTTTGAAAAAGACAACCACTCAAGGCCCAGTCCTAATACGGAAGCATCAAAGCTTATGCTTGCAAACGGCCTTTTCGGCACAACTGGACGTCAGGTAAGCTTTTCGTTAAATGCAGGTGTGGTTTGCGATTATGAAAGCAATGTACCCGTAGTAGACGGTGTAGCGCAAAACAACAAAACATCTGTGGCCGGCAATGCGAATGTGGAAGATTTACATCTTTTTGCGGAAGATGACGAAAGGAACGATTTTGTTTACGACCTTGTTGTGGGCGATGATGCGCTTGCTGTTTACAGAACGGATAAAACCGCGCGTATTCTTGACGACGAGGAATATGATTTTACCCATATTACCGTTCCTCAGCTGCTTAATAAAACAGTGGACCCCACTGACGATTATCCGGGCTATGATTATGAAGTTTTTGTTAAAACATCAAGTGACGGTGACGATCCGTATGTAAAATTTGGCGAAACGAAAAACACAAAGACTATTACGGACGTATACTTTACGGGAAAGGTAAAGGCCTTTTGTGTTGTAGTTAAAGGTGTGGCTGCAAGCGTAGAGAACTTTAACGTAAAAGCCGATGTTAATATAAAGTTTGATAATGAAGAGAATGTTGCAAATATAGAGGCAGGCAACGGCCTTGATATAGATACGGAAAACCGTATTGTAAATTACGGCTATATCCAAATGCTGCAAACAGAAGATAATAACACCGAGGATTACGGCTGCCTTAAAAATGAAAGTGAGCAGATAAATACGCTTAAAAGCGGCAGCACTTTTATCGGTCTTGATGAGGCTGAGGTAACGGCGGATGATACCGTATTTGCAAGACAGGGCTATCACAGTCTGGACAACTCAAAGCTGCTTAGGCGTACATATTCAAATGTATGGCTCAGAAATGCAATGACTACCGTTTCGTCAACTACATCTATGTCGGAGTTTAGGTATGTTGCCAAAAACGTACCCGACGAAGGTATAACAATGGTAGTTCCCGTGCATAAAACCAAAATAACAAGTACGGGTACCATTTTGTCCGAAAGCCCGGGTGCATTGTACAATTTTCGTATGTATGCGGTCATTCCCGACAATTTAAAGCTTACGGATGAAACTCTTGACAATGTAACACTCGATTTTTCGGCTGTTCAACAGGGCAGCGGCGAGTCTGTAGGTAACGAATATCTCGATGCAAGTCCTTATGTGTACACCTTAAAATTGACTACCTTAAACGGTCAGCAGGTCATAGAGGCGGATTTTCACTTTAAGGCTGCACTTAAAATGGACAGCGAAACAAAGGTAACAATAAAGTACGATGCCTATATTGCGGGCGAGGATCTTGCAAAGCTTGGCACAAGTGAGCGTTTGTTTACCGCATCTACCTATATGATGGTACTTGATTCGGGTGTTGTTGTAAAAAATGCGGATAACAAGCCGGCACTTGTAAATTTGGTGGTGGACGGCAAACAAAAGGAGGCTGCGCTTTCAAACGATCAAAAGCGTATCAACCTTGCCGACAAGCAAAGAAGTGTGCAAAGCAATAAATTTATTACGACCTATATGCATCCCAACGGTGCCATTACTTCGCGCGTAGAGGGCAAAAATATTAACGAAGCCAATTCTTTGTACAGTTATCACCTTAGTTTTACGGATTATATCAATGTTTCAACGGCAATACCGCTTATCCACGACCCCATTTTGCTTGACATAGTGGAGTATAAACCGGGTGAGTCCGATGAAGGTTTGTGGCAGGGCGAGCTTCTCGGCGTGGATACTACCTCTGTTACGGCACAGGGCTTTGAGCCTGTTGTGTATTACAAGCAGGTGCCTAAAAAAGATGGCGAAAACGAGTCTGCTGAAATGCTCCGTTTAAAGGGGATAATAGACGGGTTTGCGGCTGATAATCAGGATGAAAACCAAATAAGTCAGTACGATGCTTTTGCAACCGAGTTGGAAAATCTCCAAATGGGTTGGAAAACTATGACAGAAGAACCTTCGGGCAGCCATATTTTTAAGCGCGAATCGGGCGAAAGCCTTAGTGCGGAAAACGTATATGTTGTAGCTATAGTGCTTAAGGTTCCCGATTCATCCGCATATACATTGGATGAAACCATAAACGGTGAAACAAAGACGTTTTGCTATATGCCTGTAGAATCTATCGACCACACCATTACTATGGATGTTGTTTTAAATATGCAGGCACCTAATATAAACAACAGCAAAGAGGGCGACGAGTTTATTATAGATGAAGCGGAAGAGGCGAAACTTTTTGTTAACAACAACCAGTTTGCACGCAATGATTTCAGCAGCATTGTTGTTGACCGTACGGTAAGCGGCGGCGGCTCTTTCTCGGATATGCGTTATTCCTATGTCGCTTCAAACCCGACCGAGCTTTACTTAAGTCACCTTGTAAGGCTTGTAAAGGTGGAGGAAAACGACAATACAAGACGACTTTCGGGTGCAAAATTCTCGGTTTACTATGACGAGGGTTGTCAGAAACCTGTTTGGTGGTGGGTAAATATCGGCTCCAAGCCTACCATACAGAAAATGGAGCAGATATCGGATAAACGCGGTTATGTTGAGTTTAGTCTGGCACCCGGCACATATTATCTGAAAGAGGTAGCGGCACCCCACGGTTATTTACTTGATGATACGGTTTATAAGGTAGAAGTATCGAGAAATGACGACTACGTTGCACTGCATAAAAAGGATGAAAACGGCATTTATACGGATATAACATCCGGCGTTTATAATTCTGAAGAAAGCGGCCTTTTTATCGAAAACAGGCGTATAGAAAATGTTAAGGTACGCTTTATTAAAAGAGATGCCGATGCCGACGACAAGGCGGCGCTTAACGGTGCAAAATACAGCGTATACAAGGTAGAGGATTCGGTAAGCGATACCCCCGTAAGCTTTGTTTATCAAACAACAACAAAAGACGGCCTGCAGGGCTGCTATGTTTATACTACGTCCGCTTCTCCTTACAATCAGGGCAGCGGCGGTGACAATACCCCTACAAGTGTGCTTGAAAGCGGTATAAATAATCAGGTACAAGGTGAAATAAACGATAACGATATTGCTACTGTCGGCAAGGACGGTTCTATCTGGCTTGCAAATCTTCCGGACGGTCTTTATGTAATTCGCGAGTTATCCGCCCCCTTGGGCTATGAGATGAGCAGCAAGGATTTTTATTTCCGTGTTGTTCCCTCGCGTATGACTACACCGCCGGATAATTCCACAGAACCCGATGTACAGGCGGATAAACATAATGGCCTTGGCTGGATAATGTTTGCCGAGGGTGATGAAAATACAATATCCGGCTCAACCGGTGAAAACACAGGCGACGAAAGTGCGGGCAGCGGCTCGGAAGGCTCTGTTGTGGTGACGGGCGAGACCGAAAAGAACCTTTACGATAAGCAGAAAAAATCTACTTTAAGGATAAAGAAAACCGAAAGCAGCTCAACGCCGTTTGGCGGTAAAGCATTAAGCGGCGCAAGATATACGCTTTTAAAACTTAATAAGGAGTTTGGAGCGGATGATGTCAATGATGCACTTAGTGCTTTGGTCGAAAAGCTGTACAATGGTGAAAATTTCAGTGCTGCAAAAAGCGGTACAAAACAATATTGGGAAGCGGTAACAACTGCGGCAAAAACCGGACGTGACGGCATAGCGGCTGTTCCAAACCTGTCGTTTGGATATTATGTATTTATAGAAAATACAGCGCCAAGGGGATATGATACGAATATTACGCTTTTTGGTGCGCAGGGTTCGGGTGGAAAAACATATATTAAGAGTGTCGTTGATGCCGAAAACGATAGTATTAATAATACCGAGTTTGAAAAGCTAAATGACAGTGCTAACCTGAAGGTTGGCTATAAGCGTGTATTAGACCTTAAAACAGGTGATTATGATGTATACAGCCTTTGCTGCTACCATATAGACAGTGTAACTGCCGAAAAGTATGCGGACAAGGAGCCTTATACCTTCTATCAGGAAGATATGAAAAAAACAGGTCAGGCGCGTGTAGAAAAGACTGACGATACATCGGGTCTGCCGCTTAACAAGGCTTATTATCAGCTTTATAGGCAAAAGGTCACCGATGGCACCAACCCCGAGACATATACCGAAACAAAGCTTGCTGCGGGGGATGCTGCATCACTTGCTGAACTTAAGACTTATTATGACGGTCTTGACGGGGTAAATGATGCAAACAAGATACCCGTGTCCGAGGTGCTTCCCACAAAAACTGTTACCGATGATGAGGGCAACATTACGGGCGAGGGTGTTACCGATATAGTAAGAGGCCTTGATTGGGGAGATAATTTATGGTATTTCTTTGAGGAAAAGGCGGCGCCGCTTGGCTATGAACGTAATGAGTTTACGACAGACACGAATGTTGTTCCAAAAAGAAAATATTTTCAGGTGACGGCAGATAATGCGGATATACTTATAAAGGTATATGAAAGTGACAAGCGTATAAACGGCAGTGTAGACCTGCACAAAAAGAAAAAGGGTGATACGGCCGCTACGGAACTTGCTGAGGAGCCTATGGCAGGGGCTAAGTTTAAGTTAGTGCCAAAGGAAGAGGGCAGGTCTGTTTTAAAGCTTGTCAGAACCAATGAAAATGGCGTTTATGATGCAGACGGGGATTATTGGTATGTACCCGAAACGGACGATTCGGAACATTATTACGATGCCGCAGGCACAAATGTGGACAGCTATATCACAGAGGAAGCCGAGATATTTGTATATGATAGTTCGGAGCCTATAAATGCGGGTTTCTACAATCATCTGCATATCATCAATATTCCCTGGGGCGTTTACAGTCTTGTGGAAACGGTAGCACCTGCGGGCTGCAGCGTTACCGATGATATTACGCTGATAGTAAACAGTAAAAATGCAAGTACCACACAAGAGATCGAGTGTGAGGATCCCCCCGCAATGGCGGAAATAACGCTTGAAAAATATATTCCTACTGAATCAAAACATGTCTTTGAAGCTTTCGGATATCCAACCTTTACTTTTAAGGTGTCTCAATGCGATGAGTCCGGAAATATAGTCGGGGGCGGTAAGAGTTATGTCACAAGTATTTCCTTTAACGAATCAAGCAATGAGGAGAGTGATTATTACAAGGACAGTAAAATAATAAAAGTCGAGGCAGACAAATATTACCTTATAGAAGAGGTTAAGGTCTCGCGCTACGGTATTCGGGATGTTGACGGTTTGACCGAGGTACATAGCGGATATACGGGTGAAGAGGTTTTAAAAACCGCGGTTATAGGCGATAAGGTGCTTTTTGATGCAAAAGTCAAGTCGGGCTCGGCAGATAAGCCTGTAATAAAGGTAACGTACAAAAACGAGATAAAGCGTTATGATATGCTTAGCCATACATCAAGCATAAATAACAGCTTTTCGGCAAAACCGCAGGTAACGGGCTTTTCGGCTGAATATGAAAAGACTATACCCGTAGACCGCTTGCAGAGGAAAAATACTCTCTCATACGATGATATTGCTGCTGTACTTTCGTTTAATACAGAGGCAGAAAGCGAGGTAAGGCTTACAAAGGAGATTTTGGTATCGGATTCTGTGACATTTGGCGATGCTTCGGGCGATAATAAGATATCAGCTGGGGGCTTAAAGCTTACAAAGGTCGAAGGTGGCTTGGAGATCGATTACAGTGATCAGGAATTGAGTGATATGTTTGGCTTGATCGACAGTATAAAGGTTGCCTATACTTATGAGGGCAAGACCTATACTGCGGACATGGCAATAATGTTTAATTCAAGGACACCCGATATCAAAAAGGATGTTATTTTCCACGTTGATGAGGGTGAAACGCATTACTATGATTTTATCACAAACTCGGGAAAGAAAAGGACGGCTAAGTCTTTTACGTTTAGTATTTCATCGGATGGTGGATTGTCTATAGAACCGAGTGATGATGTTGAACCCGAGGGATATAATTATGGTTTCAGACTTGCCCCCGGTGTGGGTGCACCGCCATTTGATTATTGGGAGCTTCTTACGGGAGATCCGAATGCAGAGGGCACCAAAGCTGTCAAGGATACGGATGGAAATGTTGTCAAATTTAAGGGTGCAAATCAGCATGAGATAGTTGAGAGTATTAAGGCATTTATTCAGAATGGCACTGTGCCAGGAGGTAAAACGATAAATTATGCAGCGCAGGGCGTAAATGACCCGCTTGATACAAGTACAGACCCCGCAAAAGGTGTGTTCCACTTTAGGGCTGTACCATTAAAGGCACCCGCAAAGCTGGCAGATACAAACACTTTGAGGGCTACGTTTAAGAGTCTTGCAAATAATAGTTTTGCTAATATCAGAGCTATTCAAAAGGTGGATGCCGCTAATGTGCCGGACGGTGTTAATCCTGAAGATATATCTGTTGCAGATAGTGATGACCACTACAAAAAACATGCGTATGCGTATTTTGAAAAGGATCCCAGTGGTTCAAAAGGTGTTATTTACTGGTATACGCCCGATAATACTGCACCGTTGCTTGCAGGTAACAGAGCAGGATTATTTGCTAATTTTAATAATCTTAGTGATATATCCGGTATATCAGACCGCGGAACATATCCGGTGACGGTAAAAAATGATGAAAATTGTGGTTGGATAACGTGTGATGAAAACTATTCCGGAAGTGAGTCTGAGGATTATTATTCACTGACGGATGTTAGATTTATGTTTAGAAATACCCAAATTTCTACATTTAACCTTTCATCGTGGGAAATGAAAAATGTAAAGAGATTTGGAGCAATGTTCCAAGTTAAAGTTAGCGAGCTTCATCTTAATCTAAGTGGTTGGGATGTCCGAAATATGGGATTGGATGCAAATAATAAATATCAATCGAGCGAAATGTTAAAAGTAACTTTGGAAGATAGTGGGGAGAAAAATAATGCAGCGCTGAGTGAATCTTATGGACTTAATGAGGAGTATGAAAACATGAATAATACGATAGAAGGAAACGGAGGTAATGGAAGGTTCTATGTAAGAAATATCCTAGGTGGCAATATTGGCAATGGTTCGCCAAGAAATATTCCTCAGTATTATGATTTTTCAAACTGGAAAAATATTCCTGTTGCAAGCCAAATCACAAACTTTAGTAATAGTAATACGGCTATAACAGATATTTGTGTTATATCTTTTGATATGAAAATGAGTGGTTCTTATCCTAAAAATTTGGTAAGATATGCAAATTTGGATGGTTGGACTAATCAGAATGAAGGAAATATTTCTTTGGTTTCTCATAATCAGGATTCTTATCAGGATAGTAGACTTAACATACCTGCAAATACGATATATGTATATGGTTTGACCAAATTGTCACAACCCGATCCAGATAAGGCTATTTTTGGAACAAGCCCCTAATTCAACGAAATTCCAACAACGAAAGGAGGCGGTGCAATGTCCGAAAACAGCATAATAAAAAAGCGCAGACAGCGCCGCCTGCTTTTACTTGCGGCGGCGGTGTCGGGCTCATTTTTATGGATTATGGCGGCATCTATCGCCGCATGGCTTACAACCACCGATGCCATAACCAACATTGTAAACGGCAGCAGTATGAATGCGGCTTTAGAGGAACCTATCTGGATATCAACGGGTATGGACAAGGCGCAGGCATATTTGCCGGGGGCAGAGATAGAGAAAGACCCGCGGGTGCTTAACACGGGCAATGCCGACCTTTATGTGCGTATGAAGGTGAAAATTGTCGATAAGGACGGCACCGAGGTAGACTATTCGTCTGAAAGGGCAGAGAATATACTTAAAAGCCTTTATTATGACACGGGCGGCGGCGTATATGAACCGCTTATAAGTGCGGCAGACCCGCAGCCCGAAAACACAAACCTGTCAACTATACCGCCCGAGCGCGGATGCAGTATAAACGGCAAGGTTTATTATTCACAAAACCCAAATTTTTATTTGGCGTCGGACGGATATTTTTATTACGTTGAAGACGGTGAACTGTCAAAGGCTGTTCCCGATTTAAAACAGCTTGCAAAGCTTTCGGGCGACACCCCGACAAGGACAACGCCGCTTTTTGACCTAGTAAAAATACCGCACCGACAAAGCGATTACGCCGATTCGTTCGGCGCAAAGTACGAACTGGATGTAACCGGCGAGGCGGTATCGACCGCGGTATTGCTTGGTGTAGAGAAAAACTGGACAAATATCCAGGCGGCATATAACTAAGGAAGCACTGATTAATTAATCAGTGTTTTCCTAACAAGGAGGTGACGGAATGAAGCGAAAACACAAGGCAATTTTATTAACGGCTGTGCTTGCGGCAGCCATAACGGCGGGTGCGGGTGCATCCTATGCGTGGTTTACGGCGACGGATTCCGTCACCAACCGTTTGTCGGCAACGTCCAACCTTAATGTTATGCTTAAAGAGGATTTTGATCCGCCCGAGGACTGGCTGCCGGGTACAGGCGTTAAAAAACAGATAAGCGCCATAAATACAGGCGATGTGGATGCATTTTTAAGGCTAAGGCTAAAGGGTGTTATTACCATAAGCACAAAGGAAGCAAAAACGGTA
This sequence comes from Clostridiales bacterium UBA3680, assembly GCA_002372875.1. Classification (GTDB taxonomy): domain Bacteria; phylum Bacillota; class Clostridia; order Lachnospirales; family CAG-274; genus UBA3680. The sequence continues at coordinate 5,319 of DFJD01000028.1, read as the reverse complement.
AGCGACCTTAGCACACTCAGCCCCGATGTATACAGTACATTAAAAGACGATATGGTTACAAATACCGTAAATACGGACTACAGCAGGGGCTATGAAAAGGTGACGAATATAGCAACGGATGTTCACGCAATACAGGCAGACTCCGAGGTGGTGTGCAAGGCAGGCATAAACTGCGAAGCAGCCGAAGCGGGTATTGATTTTTTACCGACCGACGGGAACGGACTTTATGTGTTCAGACGTAAAAAAGAGGATGATACATATACCTACGGCGGATATTATTTTAAGGACAACAAGTATTATGAAATTGCATTGATAGCAGATGCAAGGGAAAATCCTTTGTCCAACAACTACGAATATCAATTTTATAAAAATAACGAACAGCAGCAGCTGTACAATATGAGATTCAGCAAGGTGCAATCGCCCGACCCGTATCACAACGGTCAGCGTTTTGTTCGTGTTTCATACGAGCCCGAGGGCATAGACAGACAGCTTTCCGTGCGCGTTTATCTTTCGCCCGATTATGACTTGCTTTGGCAAAATCTTCCCGAGGTACAGTCGGGCAGTACGCAGGCGGAATTTTTGTATAAAAAGATTTTATATCCGCAGACCGAGAGCGGCCTGCTTGTGACCGATATGGTGCTTGAAAACGAAAATATAGTTGATTTTACAAGCTTTAACTTTAAATTACAGGCAGAACTTGACAGTGTGCAAATTACAAGGGATCAAAGCGGGGCGGTCGATCCCGCACCCGCAATACAGCGGTGGGGCTATACCGCCGCAGTGAACGGCGATACCCTTGTATGGAGCAAATACAACGGATAAGAAAGGATGGTGAGGCAGTTGTTAAAAAGGTTTAAAAACAAAAAATTGCATATGGCGGCTATAATCGCCGCAATTATGCTGGGTTCGGCGGGTATAACCATTGCAGTTGCCCCATTTACCAGAATGATAAAAAATGCTTTTTCCCCGTCGGAAATATCGATAGACCTTATGGAGCCGCAATACGACAGCAAGTATGTGACTACATTGGGCGACAGGATGACGGTGACGGTGGTGCCGTACCAAAAAATAGACAAGGATCCGTTAATTAAAAATACTTCCCAAAAGGACGAAATTGTTTTTATGAAAGTGGAGGTGCCTATTGCACAGGTAAGGGCGGTAACGACCCCGGGAATGGCCGCACTTGAAACGAATGAATATAAAGAGGTTTATTCGCTTGAAAGTACGGACGATGCAAAGGTTTTGACAGGCACCGAGCTTTCGGGCAAGGAAGATGCCACACAGGAACAGATAGAAAACGGCACGGGTAACGGCAGATATTGGCAGGGCTGGGAAAGCGGCGACGACAAGCTGACCCCGTTACAGGCTCCCCAAAGCCAAATAAGCCATCACCCCGATTGGGTGCTTTTATCAAACAAAATTAATTACAAAAGCGGTAAGCCCATTAGCAGGGAATATATTTTTGGGTATAAAAAGGTTTTGCCAAAAGAAAGTTTTTCTTTTGACGGAAAAACCGCTGCGCTTTTTGATAAAATGGCACTTGTGCATTTTGCGGATCAGGATGCCAAGGGTGAACTGAATGACGCCGAAAGCCGAGTTGATATTTATGCCTATGCGATTCAGGCGGATAATGTCAAGCTTGACGGTGATGTTGCACTTAAAACGAAAATAACGGACGGGGTTATAACAACGGACGAATATGATACACTTTATACGCTGTACAAGCTTTACGGCGAAGAGGCGGTACAGGCAGGCTGATGAAAGGATGTAGAATATGGGCAGGCAGCGCAAAAAGTTAATAGCGGCAGTGACAGCAGTTTGCGCACTTGCGGCAGTTACGGTATTTGCGTATTTAACAAGTAAGGACGATACCGAAAATCGAATAAGGATAGGTTACAACGAAAGCAGGATAGTGGAGGACTTTACTCCCTTTACTATGCAGACGGGTATTAATATTTACAAAAAAAAGGTACAGGTTGAAAATACGGGTAATACACCATGCTTTGTCAGGGTCTATGTTGATTTTTCCGACGACGAGATAAGGAAGAATTCTTTCCTTGCTTATGTCAAAAACGAGCAGGAAACGGCTATAGATAATATGCTTGATAACGGCTGTGCGATTTTTAAGTGGGATGATACGTCAAGTGATTATAAGCTGTACAAGGGAAAAGAGGGAACCGTCCTTTCGGATTTGAATGAAAAATTTGAATTTTACAGTGCATTGCACAAGCTGTCTGTGACCGAGTCGGAAAACACGGCACTTAAAAACCTGAAAACTACCACCTTGAGCGGTATGCTTACAAAACTTATGGTAGAGGACAGCTATACCGATACCAAAACCTATGCTGCGGCTGTAAATAACAGCATTAGCGATGATCCTGCCCCGGGGTGGGTGTTTATACCTGAAAATGATACCGACGGTGTGCTTTTGGGCGGGTATTATTATTATACCGAACCTATTGACCCCGGCGAAAAAACAGGTTCGCTTTTTTCGTATATAACTACGATAATGGGCAACGATATAAAAGCTTTTGACATACAGGTATATGCCGAAAGCATACAGACGGTGGACTCCGACGGTAATGACCGGGCGGATGAGGTGAACGGTTATAAAGCTATGTGGAAGGATTTTCTTTCCGCGGTGGCACCGTAATGGACAGAAAAACAGCCCCGAAAGCCTGCGTAAAGAGGCTGCGGGGCTGTTTGTAAAAATGTGCGTTGTCGGGGCGTTTCTTGCTGTGGGTGTACTGACTGCCGTTTTGTTTTTGTTTGGCATCAGGCCGTATGTGGTAGTTACGGGCTCTATGGAGCCTGTTGTGCATCTTGGCAGTATATGCTTTATAGTGCATAAAGCCGCCGCAGTCTTGATTTTTGCACTAAAAAGGCGAGGGTGGATCTTCCTCGCCTTTTTTTATTTGGACAAAAGTCCGCTTACTAAAATGACTATGATAAGAACGGGCAATACAAATTGATAATAATATTTAAGGAAGCGTTGATTAATTCACTTGAAGCAGATTTGAGATAATGTTATCGCAGACAAGGAAAAGGTTCGAGGGCATAGCCGGAAGCTACGTA
>DFJD01000028.1:0-2121 GCA_002372875.1 Clostridiales bacterium UBA3680 | reverse complement strand
GCTTTGACACAGTATGCGGGAACATTAGCCAAATATGCGAATGATTAATTAAATCAGCGGTTCCTTAATAGGCGAAGTTGGAAAATGTATAGGTTAGATGAATCTTTTCTCCGACGACGGAGCGGCGAATGAAATGAAATTGGGTGGAGCCGGGGACGGTTCTATGTCTCGGTTTCATTTCCGCAACACAAATCAAAACCATCCACCGCAGGGGAGGCGGGGCGACATTCGCCCCGCCTCTCCCTGCGCAACAAAACACCCGCAAGGCAGTAACGCAATGCGGGCGTTTTCTGTATTTTGCATTTGTGAGCAGTAAAAGAAAAATCGTCTTGAAAAAATGTAATTATTATGATATAATTATTTTGGATAGCAGAGTAACAAGACAGATTATAGGCAATGGGGTGATTTTATGACATATACAACCATAGCAAAGAGAGAAGATTTAAGTAAGTTTCTCTTATCCGATGATATGACAGGCAGCTTTTTTAAGGTAACTATTTCGCCTATATCGGAAGCAGAAATAGACGAAATAGAATTCAAAAGTCTTAAAGGCATTGCAGGTAAGCCTTTGGATATTGACGAAGTAAGGAAAGAAAGATTAGGGTTATGAAAGTACTGATAGACACCAATATTGTGCTTGATTATCTTGGAGCAAATCACGGGTTTACCGAAACAGCGGAAAAGGTTTTCAACTTATCTGAGAAAAGAAAAGATATAACGTTTGTGTCGGCTTCTGCTATCACGGATATTATATATGTTCTGAAAAGAGCGGTCAAAGATATGGATATCGTTAAGAACAAATATAAGGGTTTTAGAAGCAAAATCAGCATATTACCGGTTACGGAAGCGGATATTGATAAAGCTTTTTCACGAAATTGGAAAGATTTTGAAGATGCTGTACAATATACTGTTGCAGAAACAAACAATGTTGATTGTATAATAACAAGAAATAAAAAAGATTTTGAAGAAGATAATATTCCAATATACGAGCCAACTGAGTTTTTGGAAAAATTCAATGTATGATCTTGAACGGAGCCGGGCAACGGTCAGTGTACGCAGTAAACAACCACCGCAGGAGAGTTGGGAACGGTATTTGCCCGCCTCTTCCTGCACAACAAAACACTTGAAAGGCAACATAACGCTCTATGATGTTGTATTTCTATACAAAACCACAAACAACACCGACCGACTTTGGCTCATCAAGGCTAAAGTCGGTCGATTTTTTATTCCTGCCGATTTATTCTCAAAATCTCATTTATAGTAAGTAATAAATAATCACTCGTCTATCATTTCGCTCACTTTTCCGGGATAATTGTTAAGGAACCACTGATTAATTTAAGATGGTATTTTCACACGGCAAGTTTTGCAACTTCACCCCCTTCCCCTCCCCACCTTGGGGAGGGGAGAACGCATGCACTCTCCCGTTTGTTATTAGGAAAATTTTTCATGATACATTAAAGTATATCAACAATGGAAAAATGCTGTGTGGCGGCGACTGTTCCCCTCCCTAAGGTGGGGAGGGGTTAGGGGTGAGGTTGTCTATTTTTTGTTTATTGTTTTATACTATGCACAAAACTAATAAAATATTATTGCAAATAAAATTTTAATGATATATAATATAACTAAGGAAGCACTGATTAATTAATCAGTGTTTCCTTAAGAAAACAGTTGTGAGGGGGATAGTATATGGCGATAAACAGGGAACATAAAGACAGACTTTTCAGAGCCATTTTTGGCAGGGAAGAACATAAAAGTTGGACATTGAGTTTGTATAATGCTATAAACAACTCCGGCTATACAAATCCCGATGACATACAACTCACCGTAATTGAAGATGTTATCTACATGGGAATGAAAAATGACGTATCTTTCATTATCGGAGATACCCTGAATTTGTATGAACAACAATCCTCCAAAAATCCAAACATGCCTTTAAGATTTTTGGAGTATGTGGGTATGGCATATTCAAAGTATGCGGAATCTAATCCCCGATTTAATATCTACAGTAGTAAGATTCAAAAAATACCACCCCGAAGTTTGTATGTTTTTACAATGGCACCGAAGGTTCTTCGGACAGAGAGGAATTAAAGCTTTCCGATGCCTACGAGGGAGAGGGAGATG
>DFJD01000102.1:846-5310 GCA_002372875.1 Clostridiales bacterium UBA3680 | reverse complement strand
ATCATCAACGGCATCTATGAAAGTCCATTTAAAATCTCCTCCGTTTACTCTTCCTGCCAGAGCTGTTACAATTGCCGCAACACTTTCCGTGGGATCGATTTTATCGGCATTGAGGTCAATGGTGCTGTTCGTGTCGAAGTTGTTGTACTTTGTGCCGCCTTGCACGGTAACAACGCTATCGGGCACCTGTTCATCTCTGCTTTGTACGGTATAGCAATCAATTCCCGTTGATGCGGGAGAATTCTGGTCGTAAACGACACCGCCTCCGTCAAATATATTGTTGAAGCTTTTTATTATTCCTCCGCTTTCTCCGGAAAACGTGCCGTTGCCTAAGGCATCCGAGCCTTGACGAGAACTCATAAGAGGATGAACCACATTTCTGAAAACGTTGTTTTCGACAAATGCGGAGGAGCCCATGGTTACACCTACACCGTATTTTGAATTTCCGTCAAAATAGTTGTTGTAGATGTGGGTGGATATCGTTCTTATTCTCGGGTGTCTTGAATCGGAATGGTCAAACCAATTGTGGTGGTAAGAAACGAGAGATGAGTCGCTTTCGCTCTTCATACCGCAAAGAGAGGACTTTCCGTTGTCAAAAAAATGATTGTAGGATATGGTAATATATGTGGAGTTTGCTTTAAGGTCAATGGTGCCGTCGCCCTTTACCTGGTCGGCATCACTTCCCGGCTGTCCGTAGAAAAGATCGAGGTTGTGCACCCATATATTACAGTTATTCGTATCTAATGACACGGAATCATCCATACAGTTCATAACAGCAAGATTTCTAAGTTCAACATTTCCGGCATTTCTCATATGTATACCGAAACCGTGGATACCCGAATCGCTGCCGATACCTTCTATCGTAAGCTGAAGGTTGGAGTAAGCGTTCTTTCCCTTCACAGAAAGACCTTCCTCTGACGAGGAGAAGGAATCCATGCTGTCGGCAAATATCGTACCGACTATTCTTATGTCTATAGGTCTGGTTTCGGTGCCCTTTGAAAGAGAGTCGATAATGCCCTGAAAACCCGAAACTTCTGTGAGTTTACCGTCATAGTTTATATTTGCCGTAACGGTTTTGGCATTATCGTTTGTTACATAGATAACTACAGCATCGTCCTTAAGGGTACCGTCTTCTTTGTATGCACCTGCGCCTTTATATTGCGAGGTGGAGGAGAAGGCAACACCCGAACGGTCATAAGCCGTTACCGTAAGAGTGTCTGTAATGGCGCGAGCTGTATCTACAGGCTTCTGTTCAACATCATAGGGAACTACTTCAAGCTTGTATTCCCCGGGAGCAAGACCTACCGCATCTGCTCGCCAATAACCGTTATATCTTCTTATAAGAAAGTCATCAAGTTGTTCGGATATACCGTTTCCTTCCACATAAACGGCATAGGAGTAGTAGTCGGAATCCTCCCAACAAACATAGGCTCCCTCGTTATAGCCGCCTTGCTCTGTTATATTCAGTTTTTCATCGGCAAAAATATTCAAAGCCGATATAGCGGAAGGTGTATCGGACACACTTGTATCCGCGTAGACGGGAAAAGAGGTAAAGGCTGTTGTAAGGGCAAGCAAAGCTCCCGTAGCCTTAATAAGTGTTTTTTTCATATTACACCTCTGTTATTTTTTCTTTTGTTTGTCCACTTCTTTTTTCATATCGGAATAGAAATCAACAAGGTCGGCATAGCTTTCTTTTGCCTCGGCTACGGTTTCGGCTTGCGTGAAGTCGTTGACCTTGTTTTTCAATTCCGTCATAAAATCGGAGGCTTTGTTTTCTATGGCATAGCTTTTTTCGGTGGCAAGATATTCATACATCATACCGTAGCTTTTGTATATCTTGTTTAAAACCTCTTTGGCGGTTTTCAAATATGCTTTATCGGCATCTGTTCTTGAAAGCACGGACCATTCCTTTTGCATTGAGGTGACCTTGTTTCCCGTAAGGGATATGGAGCCTAATTTATATTCTCCGGTTATGGTGTTAAGGTCGGAAGTAACCTTGCTTAAAAGGTTGCTGCTTAAAGCGCTTGTGTCGATTTTAGCCGATGTGGTGGTTTCAGTAGTGGTTTCTTTCACCTGCTTGACTGTTTTTAATGTTGCCTGAGTAGTAACAACTCCCGCTTTTCTGCGCTGTGATATCACGTTGTCGCCCGAGGGTGCCTTTGTTGTTCCCGTGGCGGCAGTTGTTGTTTGAGTTTTCTTTGTTTCTTTTACTGCCGATGTGGTAGCTTCCGTGGTGGTTTCCTTTACCTGCTTAACGATTTTTGCGCCCTGTTCCGCGGTGGTTGCTTCGGTAGCAAATGTTCCCGATTTTCTTCTTTGAGGAACAATGTTTTTACTTTCGCCTTCTTTAGCTGTTTCTGCGGAAGACTTCGTTGTGGCACGATTTTTTGCATCGACGGTTTTCTTTGTGGTCTCTTCGGTAGTCTCTTCAATAAGTTCATCGGTTATGCTTATATGCTTATTTTCCGCATCCCAATCAACATCAAAGCCTGCGGCTTCCGATATGAAACGCAGGGGAACCATCGTTCTGTCCTCGGCGATAACTGCCGGAGCGTCAAGTTTGCTTTCTTCTCCGTTTATATATGCGGTCGTACTGCCTATGTATATTTCTATTTCTTTTTCGTCTTTTGTACCGGTTATTTTCTTCTCTTCCGCATTCCAGTCAAGTTCAAAGCCAACGGCATTAAATACGCTTCTTAGAGGAAGCATTGCTCTGTCGTTGATGATCATAGGCGGTACATCGGTTTGAACAGTTTCTCCGTTTAATGATACGGAAATATTCGTATCGGCGTGAGCGAACACTCCAAACATTGCACTTAATGCAAGAGCTGATACAAAAGCAGTTTTTTTCTTCATTTTAACACCTCTCTTAATATCTGTGGTTGATATATCCGTCTATAACGGATTTTTTTGTTCCTTCGTGAAATACCCTTTCGGTTTTAAGTCTGTTTAACACCGTCTCATTCATAGAGTGTAAAACCATATTTTTTTCCGTAAGTATAATTTCAAAGAGACGTCCTTTCAGCTCCTTGCTTCTTACTTTTATCATATAGGCTTCAACTCCCGAAAAGTCCAACATTTCAAGGACTTTCATTGTTGCTTTGTCCTTCATGCGGTAGTTATAGTTTGCCTTTTCAAAGAATACGGCTTCCTTTTCGCTGTCGCAATATTTGGCCTGCATACAGGCATCCTTTGCCATGGCATTGTAGTATTGATAGTTAAAAAGCCCTTTTTCCACCGTATCAACATTTTTAAACGGTTTTATATTAAGGGAAAGTACGGCATCGAGATTTCTTTCAAGGTACTCTCTTTTTGTCATATCTCCCTTTACATACTGGTCGATCAATGCCTGTCTGTAGCAAAAATATTTGTTTAATGCGTTCACTGCGCATCATTCCTTTTTAAACATCCGAATATAGTTCTTTGCTGTAAACCCCGTTTTTGATAAGTTCATCGAAGCTTTTGCAAACGGCGGCCTTGTCTTCTTTGTAGGTAACACCGAACCATTTATCCTCGGTCGGCAGTATCTTTACGGACATTTTTCCCTCTTTTAGAAGTTCGCCCACATAAACGGGAATGAGAAATTCTCCCGAAAGGTTTTCTTCTTTGGAAAGAAATGATTTGAAACCTTCTTCAAGCCTGTCCATAAAGGAGAGATCGAAACCCCAAAAATTCATGGATACATAGGATTTCGGATCGATGGTAAGATCACCCGACTGTGCTCCGTCTTTTGTTTTTACTATGTTTTTTGTTTCGGTTATTTTTGTAAGAGTGTTACCGTTGACTTCGCAAACACCTCTTGTTACACCGCCGTTTTCGCTCAGCGTGTTTTCAAGTATGAAGCCTGCTATGGCGCATTCTCCTTGCGGAATGTTTCCGATAAGGTATGAATGTATTTGTTCGTAGGCTTTTTTACCGTAATAATCATCGGCGTTTATAACGGCGAAGGGAGTATTTATTTTTTCCTTTGCCGCAAGCACTGCCTGGCAGGTGCCCCAGGGTTTTGTCCTGCCGTCGGGGAGGGAAAAGCCGTCGGGGAGGGCATCAAGCTTTTGAAAGCAATAATCTATATGCACACCCGCTTTTTTACATACAGCCTCGAGTCTGTAGCCGATAGCTTCTCTGAATCGGTCGAGAATATCCTCTCTTATAACGAAGATAATGTTGTTAAAACCTGCTTTTATGGCATCATGCACGGAGTAATCCATGATCACCTCGTTGTTCGGACCTACGGGAGCAAGCTGTTTTACCTCCTCGGTGCCGAAACGGGAACCGATACCCGCTGCCATGATTATCAAAGATGTTTCCATCGTAGTGACCTCATTTCATATAAAATTTTTCGGGAAGAAAACACTGATCAATTGATCAGCTCTTCTTTGAAATTTTATCATTATTTTTATATGTTGTCAATAAATGATAGGTTTTATTTAACAAACTAAGGAAGTCCAAGCTCCCACTGAATTT
>DFJD01000102.1:0-736 GCA_002372875.1 Clostridiales bacterium UBA3680 | reverse complement strand
GCGGAATACGAATATCATTGACGGAGGCGCCGATCAATTGATCGGTGTTCCTTAAGCGGAGCGGGAAATAAAAAAAGGCTATGAAGATAACCGTTTGTTTCTTCATAGCCCGTTAACTCATGAAAGTTTGTTTACGTTTCTTGTGATTCTGGATTTCTTTCTTGCTGCTGTGTTCTTATGATATACACCCTTGGATGCAGCCATATCGATGCTCTTTACAGCAAGCACCAAAGCCTTCTCAGCCTCAGCCTTATCCTTCTTTTCAACAGCAACATCAACTTTCTTGATAGCTGTCTTAACTGCGGATGTTATCATTTTGTTTCTTAAAGTTTTCTTCTGTGTAACTAAAATTCTTTTCTTTGCGGATTTAATATTTGCCACAATAATATCCTCCAATGTAGATCTAAAATACAACTTGCAGCACGGTTCGATTGTAGGGAGACTTAAAACATAGTGTTTTCAAGGCACCCTTTTTAGAGGGTTGAACGATACAGCACGACTGCATCGGAGAACTGTGCAAAAGTCATTATATAAAATGCTGTGCCTGTTGTCAATAGGTTTTTTAAAAATAATCCGAGTTTTCTGCAAAAAAAGAGAGTTGCTTAAAGCAACTCTCTTTGTGTATTTGAAATAATCAAATCAAATTAACTAAATCAAACCTTAGATAAGTTTGTGTAACCTACACCGTAACCGGCATCAGCAGCACCGGGTTTATATGTAGCTGTGTACTCACCTG
>DFJD01000001.1 GCA_002372875.1 Clostridiales bacterium UBA3680 | reverse complement strand
GCATAAAGATTTATACGGAGGTCGTTAGATGAAGGAAATATTAAGCTTGATATCTCCACCTATCATAGGTGCAATTATAGGATATTTTACAAATCTTCTTGCGGTCAAGATGCTTTTTCATCCATATAAGAAAATATATTTTTTTAAAATTCCTCTTCCCTTTACTCCGGGTGTTATCCCCAAAAGAAAGCCGCAAGTTGCAAGAGCTCTCGGAAGGATGGTAGGAGAAACCCTTGTGGGAAAAAGCGACATAAAAAATATGCTTCTTTCGGATAAGGTAAAAAACACTCTCTATTCAACGGTCGACAATGTGATATTAAACTTGGAAAAGACTGAATTAAAAGAGTTTTTACACAGATTCATGTCGGATGAGTCTTACGAAAATTCAAGAAAAGAAATAAAAGAAAAGCTTTCTGAAAAGTTGTATTTAAAGTTATCCGAAGCAGATTTCAAAGATATTATAATGGAAAACGCTAAAGATATTCTGTACAAAAATGTTGGCGGCTGGGCTAACATACTTACAGACAGCATGTATGAAAAAATATCCGTGGCTTTAAACGACTCCGCGCATAAACTTATTGAAAAAAAGGGAAGACCTCAGCTTGAAGATATAATTGACAAAGCAATAACAAGTGTGGAGAACAAAAAACTTGAGAAGGCTACAAAAAACTTGCCGATCAACGAAATAAAAGAAAGAATAATCGACAAATACTGCATATTTATTGAAGACAATTATAAAGATATCGCCCAAATGCTGAACATCAGTGAAACGGTAGAAGCCAAAATCAATGAGATGAATGTTGCTTCTCTTGAGAAAATGATAGTAACCGTAATGAACACGGAATTGAGAGCTCTTGTTGATTTAGGTGCTGTAATAGGATTTATTTTAGGTCTTTTTAATCTGTTATTTTTGAGGTGATAATATGATAAACCCAAATGTTCTTGTAATAGGAAAATCAGGAGTCGGAAAAAGCACCCTTCTTAATTATATTTTCGGAAGTGAAATACAAAAAACCGGCACCGGTGCTCCTCAAAGCCCAAAAGAATTCAAAAAATGCCGTTACAAGTACGATGAAGACCTTATAATAAACATTTACGACACCTGGGGACTTGAAGCGGGAAAAAAGGAAGAATGGACAGAGCTTATTGAAAAAGAGATCAAGCGACACAATTCTCTTGATATTTTTCAATGGTTCAATACAATTCTCTTTTGTTTCAGTGCCGGATCTGATGTGGCGGAGGAATATGAACTTGAAATACTTAAAAGTCTTATAAAGGACAAAAATCACGTTGTGGTTTGCATAACAAACTGCAAAAACATTCAAGATCCCTCCGCAATAAAGTTAAAAAACAGAATAATCAAAGAAACAAAAACAGCTGAAAACAATATAGTTTTTGTAAACAGTAAAAGAGCAAAAAACATCGGTCAAAGCGAGGCAACAGAACCTTTTGGAAAAGAGGATGTTTTACGTGCTGTTACAAACAACCTTTGGCGAACATTTGAAAGCAAAATTCCATATGAAGCGGAAAAAAATATTAAGAGACTTTGTGATGAATGTAAGGATCTCCTATTTAAAGAAACCGATACAATAATAAAAAGCAACATTTTTACAGAGATGGCAAAGTTTCGTATAAATAAAAATATAAATAAGATAGAATATATCGTAAATGATAAATCAAACGAGCTTAAAAGAAATGTTGAAGCAAACATAAGGAATATGTATTTCGATGCATTCAAATATTATCAGCAACTTGCAAAAAAATATCTTCCGTCTGCATACATAAATGACTTTGCTTCCGCCGCAAATGGGATCAATTATGAATTTAATGCCAAATATGTGTTAAAGAAGGATATTGAGGTATTTTTAAATATAATGCGCGGTAATGCCGTTAATGTAAAAAAGAATTTTAAAAATGAGAAAAAATTCGATTTAAGTGATGCTTTGCTGGGTCTGAAAAAAGCATTCCTTCCCCAAAAATATTTACGTGAACAGATAAAAATCGGAATAGGCGAGCATATAGACTCTTTTAAGACATATTTTATCGGTGTAAACAAAGAATTTGAAAAAAAAGCCTCTATGTTAGTAATAGAATGAATAATGCCAAAAAAATTAAAATAACAAATAACTTGTCTACATTATAGTTTTGTGTTACAATATGTTTAACCGATGGAAATAATAGATTTAAGGCAGGTGTGTAAATGGATAATAATCAATACAAAATAAACGAGAGCTCTGCATCAATAATTAAGCTTTGCTTTTTCGGATTGTTGGGAAATACTGTTCTTTCCATAATTTCCTCTTTATTTAACTTGCCCTTTTCTCTTGACTGCATAGGAACAATTACTGTAGCTGTATTGGGTGGCTATTTCCCCGGTATATTTGTTGGTTTGTTTACAAACCTTTTAAAGGGATTATCAAATTCTTCGTCTGTTTATTATGCATTTTTAAACATAATGTTTGCGGTCTCTGCTGCATTTTTTTCAAAAAACGGAAGATTCAAAAACATAAAGTCTATAATTCTTTTTTATCTGAGTATAGTTTTTATAAGCTCTGTTTTTGGATTTCTTCTGAACATATTGCTTGATGACGTGGCAGTTATTGATGCATATCATCTTCTTGCAAACAAATTGGAAACAGTAGGCGATATAAGCAGACTTAAAGCCCGTTTTGTTTCGGAACTTGCAATTGAGATTTGCGATAAAGCAATTTCTCTTGCTTGCGCATTGCTCGTTTTAAAGCTTATTCCCGAAAAGACAAAAGAGGATTACAGGTACAGCTTTTGGCAACAGGCTCCGCTTCCGAATGAAGAAGTGAAAAGCTCAAACCACAGTAAATATCGCAAGATCTCTTTACGCTCGAAAATACTTGCAATGCTTATCGGAGCTATGCTTTCAATAGCTGTGGTGGCTACATTCATCAGCTTGATTTTATATAGAGATTCCGTTATAAACGATCATACCGTTCTTGCAAAGGGTTTGTCACAGCTGGTTGCAGAACAAATTAATCCCGAAAAAATAGACAACTATATTGAAAGCGGAAAAACAACAATAGAGTACAAAAGAATATTCAAATTTATTCGTTCATTAATAAACGAAATGCCAGAAGTTGAATATATCTATGTTTATAAAATAGAGGATGACGGTTGTCATGTGGTTTTCGATCCCGGAAGCAGTGATGAAAACGCATCTTTAAACGGTGAAGTTTTGCCTTGGGAGAAAGCATTTGAAAAATACAAAGACGATCTTCTTGCCGGAAAAGAGATAGAGCCCATAATATCAAACGACACCTACGGTTGGTTTTTGACGGTATACTCACCTGTGTATAACAAAAACGGAGATTGCGTTTGCTACGCCTGTGTAGATGTATCCATGAATAGATTAGGGGATTTGCAGCGAAATTTCTTCATTAAGCTTTTGACTATATTTATCGGTTTCTTTATTCTCGCACTTGTTGTGGGTATGACAATATCTAAATACAACATTATACTTCCCTTAAACACAATGGCTATGAGAGCAAACGACTTTGCCTTTAACAGCGAAGAATCACGGGAAAACAGTGTTGTTAAATTCAGACAGCTGAATATAAGAACGGGTGACGAAATTGAAAATCTTTATGATGCTTTTCTAAAAACAACAGAAGACAGCGTAAAGTATGTGGCCGATCTGCAGGAAAAAACATCAACTATTTCCAATATGCAAAGCGGTCTTATAATGGTTCTTGCAAATATGGTTGAAAACAGAGACCAGGATACGGGTGACCATGTAAGAAAAACAGCTACCTACGTTAAAATTATTGCCACACAACTGAAGAAAAACGGAGCATATCCCAATATTATCACCGACAGTTTCATTGAAGATTGTTACAAATCCGCTCCTCTCCACGATGTGGGAAAAATACAGGTTCCGGATGCAATATTAAACAAACCCGGAAAACTTACAGATGAAGAGTTTGAATTGATAAAAACTCATACGACCGCAGGGGAAAACATAATATTGGAAGCAATGAAAACCGTTCCCGATTCGGACTATCTGAATGAGGCAAAAAATCTTGCCGGCTCTCATCACGAAAAATGGAACGGAAAAGGTTATCCCAGAGGACTTAAGGGAGAAGATATCCCTCTTTCTGCAAGAATAATGGCAGTTGCCGATGTTTTTGATGCCCTTGTTTCAAAGAGATGCTATAAAGCTCCGTTCCCCTTTGAAAAAGCTGTAAGCATAATACAAGAGGATTCCGGAACACACTTTGATCCTACGGTAGTAAAAGCTTTTATGGATGCCATTGAGGAAATAAAACAGGTCTCCGAACAATTTTCGGAAAACATTTAGATTTTAAATGTTTTTTCAAAATAACGCTTGACATACGTAATGCCAATGTGATATAATCTTTTTTCGTAAAGAAGAAGCTCCACTTCTCACCTTACGGCGTAAGTGCTTTGAGGTTATCATTTCTTGCAAATTTATGCGACTAATGTAAGCAGAGCTTTTTTGCTCTGCTTATTTTTATTTGGAGCAGCAGCATTTATATTAAAGGAGGTGCCGACCATTACCGAGTTAATGACAAACGGACAAATAAGGGACAAAGAAATACGTTTAATCAGTGATACAGGTGAACAGCTTGGCATTATGTCAGCTAAGGATGCTCAGAAAAAAGCCGACGAAAAAGGACTTGATCTTGTTAAGATATCTCCTACGGCAAATCCGCCTGTGTGTAAGATTATGGATTACAGCAAGTATAAATTCGATCTTGCAAAGAAGGAAAAAGACGCCAGAAAGAAGCAGAAAATAGTCACTTTGAAGGAAGTGCGTCTTTCGCCTAACATTGATACGCATGACGTTGAGGTAAGAGTTAAAAACGCCATAAAGTTCCTTAAAGATGGTAATAAGGTAAAGGTCAGTATTCGATTCAGAGGTCGTGAAATGACACGACAGGATGCTGCAATCACTATAATGCAGAACTTTGCCGAGGCAGTTTCCGAATACGGTGTTATAGATAAACAGCCTAAAATGGAAGCTCGTACTATGGCAATGTTCTTATCACCGAAGGCTTGATAATACAGGAGGAAATAAAAATGCCTAAAGTAAAAACAAGAAAAGCTGTAGCTAAGCGTGTTTCCGTTACAGGTACAGGTAAGATCAAAAGAACAAAGGCTAACAAGCAGCACATCCTTACTAAGAAGAGTACAAAGGTTAAGAGAGGCTACAGAAAGGCTACAACAGTTGACTCAACAAATGTTAAGGCTATGAGAAAAGAATTACCTTATATCTAATACGGAGGAGAATATAAAATGGCTAGAGTAAAAGGTGCATTAAACGCACGTAAAAAGCATAAGAAAGTTTTAAAGATGGCTAAGGGCTACTATGGTGCAAGAAGCAAGCAGTACAGAGTAGCTAAGCAGTCTGTAATGAAGGCTCTTGCATATTCTTTTGCAGGCAGAAAGCAGACAAAGAGAGCTTACAGAAGACTTTGGATCGTAAGAATCAACGCTGCCGCAAGAATGAACGGCTTATCTTACAGCAAGCTTATGAGCGGACTTAAGAACGCAAATGTATCTATAAACAGAAAGATGCTTGCAGACCTTGCAGTTAACGATTTTGCTGCATTTACAGCGTTGGTTAATACCGCAAAAAAAGCTCTTTAATAATATTATTTTCGGAGTGGGTAACCGCTCCGATTTTTTATACGAAAAAAAGCTGTCTGAGTAGACAGCTTTTTTTCGTATAATTTTTATTTAGGAATTATGGAAAAACAAAATATATTTTTCGGATGAATAACAGACGAATATTCTTCTATTAATCAGTGGTTCCCAAGTTATATACAAAAAATGAGTTTTTAGAGGCGTCCTTAAGCCAACTCCTCACTTAAAACATCCTGCATATCATACATACCGGAGGTTTTTCCTTTAATAAATTTTGCAGCTTTCACAGCACCTATAGCAAAAATCTCTTTACTGTAGGCTGTGTGTTTAAACTCAACAACTTCATCTCTGCCTGCAAAAATAACTTCATGATCTCCTACAATAGTGCCGCCTCTTACTGCGGAAATACCTAATTGTGTATGCTTTCTTTGTTCTCTGACCGAGCTTCTGTCAAATACATACTCAAGATCATCATCTACCGAAGCATTCACCGAATCTGCAAGCATAATTGCCGTTCCGCTTGGTGCATCTATTTTTTTGTTGTGATGTCTTTCAACGATTTCAACATCAAACCCTGCGCCATATAGGACTTCACTGTATTTTTTCAATATAACGGAAAGCAGATTCACACCTAAGCTCATATTTCCCGAACGAAATACAGCAACGTTCTTTGATGCTTCATCTATTTTTTTTATGGTATTTTCGGAAAGACCGGTTGTGCAAATAATTGCAGGTATCTTTTTGCTTACGGAATAATCCACAAGTTTGTCTACAGCTGTTGCTGTTGTGAAATCGATAATTACATCCGCTTCAACATCACAATCGGTTATATCGGAAAAAACGGGATAATCATATTTCTTGACATTGTTTACATCAATTCCGGCAACGATACATGCTTCACTATCCTTTGATACAATATCGGTGATCACAGAGCCCATTTTTCCGTTACAACCGTTCATAATTATTTTAACCATGTCAATCTCCTTAAATAAGTTTGAAATTCTTCATTGCATTTTCAATTTTCTTGCAGCTTTCTTCGGAGGGTTCAAGAAGAGGTGCTCTGTATCCTCCTGCATTCATTCCCATCATATTTAAGGCAGCCTTTACCGGAATAGGATTGACTTCACAAAAGAGTGCATTTATAAGCTCAAGTGCATCAAGCTGCATTCTTGCCGCTTTAGTCGTTTCTCCATCTATAAAGCTTCTTACCATATCATGTGTATATTTAGGCGCAACGTTTGAAAGCACAGAGATAACGCCCTTTCCTCCCAAAGAAAGAAGAGGGACTATCATATCGTCGTTTCCGCTGTAAATATCAAGTTTATCCGAGCATAAAGCTGCAATTTTGGCAACCTGTGAAATATTTCCGCTTGCCTCTTTTATAGCAACAATATTATCAACTTCCGAAAGAACAGCCGCCGTTTCGGGAGCAATATTCACTCCCGTTCTGCCTGCAACCGAATACATAATTACGGGAATTTTTACACTCCCTGCCATATCTGTATAATACTTTACAAGACCTCTTTGTGTAGTTTTGTTGTAATAAGGTGTAACAATGAGCAATCCGTCTGCTCCTACAGCCTCACATTCTTTACAAAGGTTTATTCCGTGGGCAGTATCATTACTTCCCGCTCCTGCAATTACCGGTATTCTTCCGTTTACTTTGTCGACGGTAAATTTGACAACCGATATTTGCTCCTCATCGGTAAGTGTGGATGCCTCACCTGTAGTTCCGCAAATTATAATTGCATCTGTACTGTTTTCGATTTGATAATCAAGCATATTTGCAAGAGCATCATAATTAACCGAACCGTTATCATTAAAAGGAGTAACAATAGCAACGCCCGCACCTACAAATAAAGTTTTTTTCATATAAATACCTCCTGTCAATCAAAATATCCTTTAGCGGCAAGAAGCTCAGCAAGAAGCACACCGCCACCCGCTGCTCCTCTTAAGGTATTGTGTGATAAACAAACAAATTTATAATCATATTGCTTGTCTTCTCTTAATCGTCCCATAGATATAGCCATTCCGCCTTCTATCATTCTGTCAAGCTTGGTTTGAGGTCTGTCGTCCTCTTCAAAATAGTTAAGGAATTGCTTGGGAGCACTGGGAAGTTTCAATTCTTGAGGCACTCCCTTAAACTCTTTCCACAGCTTAAGAATTTCCTCTTTTGAGGGCTTATTTTCAAAGCTGACAAATACTGCCGCCATATGTCCGTCAGAGCTGGGTACTCTTAAGCATTGAGTCGTAATATTGGGAGTGGTTGCATTTACAATTTTGTTTCCCTCTATTTTTCCCCATACCTTTAAAGGCTCATTTTCAGACTTTTCTTCTTCTCCGCCTATATAAGGAATAACATTATCTATCATTTCAGGCCATGTGTCAAATGTTTTACCTGCTCCTGATATTGCCTGATAGGTACATGCAAGAACATTTTTAATGCCAAACTTTCTGAGAGGATGAAGAGCGGGAACATAGCTTTGTATGGAGCAATTACTCTTAACAGCTATAAAACCTCTTTTTGTGCCTAATCTCTTTCTTTGAGCATCAATAATTTCTATATGCTCGGGGTTTAACTCGGGAACAACCATAGGGACATCATCTGTTCCTCTGTTTGCGGAGTTATTTGAGATAACGGGGCATTCAGCCTTAGCGTATTGTTCTTCAAGAGCCTTTATCTCATCTTTTTTCATATTAACAGCACAGAAGACAAAATCCACCTGTTCCGCTATTTTTTCTACATCAGCCTTTGCATCCATAACTGTAAGCTCTGCTATGTTTTCGGGCATAGGCTCAGTCATTGCCCACTTGTTCCCTATTGCATCTTTAAGTTTCTTACCTGCAGATCTTTCACTTGCGGCAACCACCTTTACATTGAACCAAGGGTGATTGCTCAATAAGAGTGAAAACCTCTGACCAACCATACCGGTTGCACCTATTATACCTACATTGTACTTTTTCATTTTGATTGTTCCTCCCAAAATTTATAATTTACAAAATCAAAAAAGGACCGATGTAACCATCGATCCGCAAAGCCTCGTTATCGGTTTTATTGTACCGTAAAGGAAGCAAATAATCACATAAATCGATAGCTCTCCATCAAAAGATGACAGTCATCGGGCTGTTAACCGCGGCAACCAAGCATATATACACAGCATACATACACTTTCGGCGTCGTTCCCTTTCGTACGGCATCATCTGCCGCTGTAGCATAAACCGTACTACTGATGAAAAACGCACCTCTATCCAAAACCTTTTTAATAGTGATATAATAACACTACATACATAAGTTGTCAAGTGCTTATTCTTCTGTAAATTCTCCCATTTTATCCTCAAGTTCATCCGAGTAAAAATCAGATTCAACCTCGGGGTCGATATCATCTTCGGAAGAAAAAAGTGTGTCATCATCTTCCTCCAATTCATCGATTTTTTCGGCAGATGACTTTTTCACATTCTTTTCAACGGACTGTAAATTCTTTTCTTCCTTTTCGCGGTTCTTTTTCTTTAAGTCAAGCACCGTACCCTCTCCTTCGGGAACGACCTTTACCTTGCCCTCAAAAATCTCCTCAACTGCCGTAGAAAGAGGTTTACCCTCAATTTTTTCGTCGACCATGGGAGTATCACCGTCGATGAGCTGGCGAGCTCTTTTTGCTGAAGCTATAACAACGGTGTATCTGCTGGTAACTTGTTCTCCGGAATCCTTATTGAGTACATCCATAAGTTCCGCATAAGAAGGTTTTAACATATTCATTCTCCTTTGATAATATTAAAAATCGTGTTGACTGTGGTATTCAAATCATCGTTAACGACAAAATGTTCGTAATTGCCTATATAAGTAAGCTCTTCTTTAGCTCTTTCAAGTCTGTTTTTTATCTGTTCGGGACTTTCTGTGCCTCTGCCTTGTAAACGTTCTTTTAAAACGGACATAGACGGCGGCAAAAGAAAAATCATTGTTGCATCGGGACATTTGTCTTTAATGTTTTTTGCCCCTACAACCTCTATTTCAAGTATTACATTTTTTCCTTCATTACGCTTATCTTCAACAAATTTCGACGGAGTGCCATAGAAATTGCCGAGGTATTCGGCATATTCAATAAGCTCATTATTGTCAATAAGCGCAATGAACTCTTCTTTTGTTTTAAAAAAATAATTTACTCCCTCTTTTTCTCCGTCTCTCGGAGATCTTGTGGTTGCCGATACGGAAACACAAAAATCGGAATTCTTAACAAGTTCTCCGACAACTGTGCCCTTTCCGCTTCCGGAGGGTCCCGATAAAACAATAAGTGAACCTTTTTTCATTTTAACTTCCTTCCTTATCTAGTTTTCCGGCTAAGGTCTCGGGTGTAAGATATGACAAAGCAATATAACCTGCCTCAAGGAATATAACAGACTTTGTTTTCCTTCCCTGTGTCCCGTCTATAAGCTTATTATCATCTCTGTAGGCTTGAATCATTCTTTTTACCGGTGCAGACTCAGGTGACAGAATGGCTATAATTCTGTTTTCCGGTATCATATTTCCAAATCCGATATTTATAGTTCTCATTTATTCTATGTTCTGAACCTGTTCCCTTATTTTTTCGATCTCATTTTTTGTATCCACAACAAGAGTCGTAATTAACGTATTGTTTGATTTTGAGCCTGTTGTATTTGCTTCTCTAACCATTTCCTGGATAAGAAAATCCATTTTTTTACCTATGGGCTCGGTTGCATCAAGCATTTTGTACATCTGCTCAAGATGGGAATTCATTCTTGTTATTTCTTCATCTATGCAAGCTTTGTCGGAAAAAATCATGACCTCGGTAAGCAACCTGTTTTCATCGAAATCAATAGGAATTTCATTGAGCTTGCTTTCAAGTCGAGCCCTGTATTCCTTAGCTACCGTGGGTGCGATCTCTTCTATTTTTTTATAATTGTTTTTTATGATATCAAGCTTTTCTTTTATGCTTGTTTTAAGGACATCGCCCTCTTTTTGTCGCATCTGCACTATACTTTCACATGCAAGTTCTGCAGCTTTTAAAAGCCCTTCTTTAACTTGTGTGATAGCTTCCTTGTCAAAATCCTCGGTAGATATATCAATAACATTATTAAAATTTGCTATATTACTTGCAGTAATCTTATCTGATAAAGCGTATCTTTCGGATATTTCTTTCAAAGCATTGCAATAAGCATCGGATATAGCCGTATTGACCGTAATTGATACATCGGATTGAACATAGGATGAATAGCTTACATATACGTCCATTTTACCTCTGTTTATATACGAGGAAATGATTTTTTTCATATCCTCCTCAAAACGCAGAAGAAATTTGGGTATTCTTATGTTCATATCAAGATATCTGTGATTAACGCATCTTATTTCAACGGAAAACTTACGATTGAAATAATCAATCTCTCCTTTTCCGTAGCCTGTCATACTTCTCATATTATATTCCTCGCTAAAATTAACGTGACTTCCATTATAAACCATCGATGTATATTTTTCAAGTAGGAAGTTATCACAATCACGACAATCTTGACAGTTTGCTTTCAAAATCGGATATATTCAGCGGTTTTGAAATATAAGAATCCATCCCCGCATCATAACATTTTTTTATATCCTCATCAAATGTATCTGCCGACATGGCTATGATCGGCACTCCCTGTGCATCTTCTCTATCAAGACTTCGTATATTTACAGTAGCTGTCAATCCGTCCATTACGGGCATTCTTACATCCATCAGAATGCAGTAATACTCGCCTATGTTACTCTTTTTGAATATTTCAACCCCCTCTTTGCCGTTTCCTGCTATAGTAACAACAGCTCCGTAGCTTTGAAGCAACATCTGAGCTATTTCGGCATTAAAGGCATTATCCTCACAAAGTAATATTTTTTTATCGGTCAGCTCAAGTTTTTGCTGTCCTTCTTCTGATGAAATTCCTTGAAGTTCTTTTTCCTTTTCAAACTCTAATATAACGGTAAAGGTAGATCCATAACCTTTTTTACTTTCAACGGTTATAGAGCCGCCCATTAAATCGACAAGCTCTTTTACAATGGATAAACCCAAACCGACACCCATAATATCTCTTGCATCGTTGTTTTCCTGTGAAAATGCATCAAAAAGCTGCGGCTGAAATTCCTCATCTATTCCTCTTCCGTTATCAATTACCGAAGCTTTTATTTTTAATTTGTTTTCAGGTGATGGCATTTCCTCTACTATGAAATCAATTTTTCCGCCTTCATCGGTATATTTTATGGCATTTGTAAGTAAATTCAAAAAGATTTTTTGTGTTCTGAGCTTATCGCAGACAATAACAGGCGAATCACTCGGATATACTTCATTAAAAGTCAAATTTTTAGACTGTGCTATGGCTCTTATCGGCACCGATATGGATGTGAAAACATCTGTAACCGAAACGGCATTTTCCTCAAGCTTGAATTTACCCTTATACATTCTGCTCATTGTCAGTGTGTCATTTATGAGATTAAGCAAAATATTTCCGGATATTCTTATTTTTCCGAGATAATCTTTTATTCTGCCCATATCATTTGTTTTTCTTGCAAGTTCCGCAAAGCCCAAAACAGCATTCAAAGGCGTTCTCATATCATGACTTATATTTGAATAGAATTTGTATCTTTGCTCGTTCATTTCCTTATCGGCAAGGATCTGAGCTTCATTTCTTCTGTTTTCTTTTTCCTTTTGCAATAGAGCAAGATGCTCCTTATCCTTTTTGTAAAACTTATATAGAATTACAAACTGAATAAATATAAAAATAGTTATAATTATAACTATTACCGTAAAAATATTACCGGGAATACTTTCAATAAAGCCTGTAATTGTAGTTTTATCGGCAACCGTATATTCCGAGGATATCTTTTGAAAATTGTATTCGGATTCATCTATACATTTATTCATTATTTTGTACAGTTGTCCCGTCGATGCCAACGCACCACATAATTCAAAATAGATCCCTCGCAAAGGCATAAACCGTAAATTATCCCCTGCATATTTTTCTATTAACCACATTCCAACATTGGATGAACATATGATCCCATCAACTTGATCGGACTTCAATGCCTTCATACAAGCATCTATATCTTGATACTCGGTAATGCTAAAATCGTATTCAGATTTTTTCAGCTGTGTTTCAACTATATTGTAGTTAAAAGTATTTACGGCAACGTTATTTATCTTATCAAGACTTTTGCCTTTTGTTATCAAATTGTATTCATTTGAGATATAATTATGTGTGGTGACCACATTATCTGCCTTTGCAATTATATCATCACCGTAATACATTGCATTTATGTCTATAACACCGTTTTTTAAGTCTTTTGAAAGCTCATTTATGGTGTCATATGTTTTAAATGTAAACTTTACTCCGAGCTTTTTTCCCATTATTTCATAATAATTGGGAATAATACCTGTTATAATACCGTTTTCTGAGTAAACAAAAGGCTTATATTCTTTAAAAAGCCCTACATTGAAATTATTGTTTGTTTTAAGGTACCTTATTTCTTCGTTGTTTAGCTGTACCGAGTCATTTTCGGTAAGGTAAGAATATTTTTCGTTAAGCGTTTCAAGGCACAGCGGCTCGGCAGTGAACATCTGTTCAAATGCGCTATCCATAATATCCTTAGCATTGGAGTTACCGGGAGAAAACATAATATATCCGTTTACGATATTAAAAAAATATACGGATTTATATCCGTCAGGTGTTCCTCTCTCGGATACGGCAGCATCAATTTCATTATTGTCAAGAGCATTTTTAAGAGCAACATAGGTATCAAAGCTAACTACTTGTGTGTTAACACCCTTTTCTTGACAGCTTTCCCCAAAAAAAGCTCCTGCCATTGAGCCTGATACTTCCCCTACCTTAAGACCTTCAAACTGCTTTAGATTATCAAAAACAAGTTTACTTTCTTTCTTTGAGTATATTTCTAATTTATCAAAGGATATAAGTCTGTCACTAAATAAAAATTTTTGCTGTCTGTCTTCTGTTTTTCTAATGTGTATAAAGGCATCTATGACGGAAGAATTCAAATCGTTGATCGCACTGTTATAGCTTTTGTACGGGTACAGCTCCAAATCCATATCTCCGTATTGCTCTGCCTTCAACAAAAGCTCTATATCATAGCCTCTCCATTGCTTATTGTTATCGTAATAATTATAATAATCTATATCTATAAAACCTATTTTCAAAACAGGCTTCTTAGGTGCCGCCAACACGGAAATATTAAAGCAAAGCAAAAAAACATATATAAACATAGGTAATTTTTTTATGTTCAAGCTCGCTCACCTCCGTCCGGCTAATAAAAAACGTTAATTAATCATTGTTTCGTAAATCCCACCGCATATACGACGATGGGATCTACTTTGATACTTTTCACTTTTTGACAATTTTACTTTCGTTGTTTTTTTCCTGTTCCGACTGTGAAGAAACCGAAGGGGGTGTATTTTGAACCGATGGTTTCTTTTTTCTTTTGCTTGTAAGCTTAATTATAAGTTTTATTATCGCTATAAAAATCAAAACTATAACAGCAAGAACAAAAATAATGGGAACAGCATATATTAGCCCTATAAGAAGGTCCTCGCAAGTTTCAAGGAAGTTTCTTGCCGAACCTTTCAAGGCATCCTTTATTCTTTCGATAAATGTGCTGTCTTCCCCTTCCGTTATTACGCTTACCTCTGTGAGATTAATATTAACAGATGAGTAGGCAACATCGGTTTCAAGCATTGTTTTTCTTGTTTTAAGAGTTGCTATTTGTACCTGTATATCCGTTAATCTATCCTCAATGGCAATTACGGTTTCCTCGCTTTGTGCCGAGGCAATCTGTTCTATATACCTTTTTTCTTTTGCTTCGTATATTTCAAGAGCCTTAGCTGTTTCACTGTATTGTCTTGATACATTTTCGGCATTTGAACTTTGAGCTTTTACAGAACCGAAATTTCCCGATTGCCCCATAAAGGTATCATAATTTTTTGAAGGTATGCGGACATTTGCCGTATATGTTCTGAAACCGTTACTATATACGGTTGAAGAGTTGTTTAGACTTTCGTTTTCCACAAATCCTTCATTTGCCTCTATTTGATTTTTCAGTGCTTGATATGATTTATCAAATTCAACGGTCTCTATTGTCAAAGCTCCGCTGTAAACGATCATATCTTTTTTTATTATTCCCTCTTCTTCGAATGATCGTTCAAGCTCCGAGGGCTCTTCTTCATCATTTGCAACCTCTTCAATTTGCGCTTCATCGTTTGTTACAGACTTTGCTGCCGCTCCTCCGTTTTCTTGTGTTTGTGCAAAGTCACTATTGATAAGAGAAGTCGAAGAGGCTTCATTCTTTTTTGACCCGCAGGCGGACAAAAGCATTACGGCGAAACCTAAACAGCACAGTCGCTTGATCAGACATACCTTCATTTACATCCCCCTCTCGAAAATCAATCTTCCCAAAGCTCCGGTCTTAATTTCACCGAATCTTCATCGGTTATCTGCCTTAAAGAAATACAGGGATTACCTGCGGCAAGCATACCATCGGGAATATCCTTTGTTACCACACTGCCCGCTCCGATAACACAATTGTTACCTATTTTAACCCCTCCGCAAATAACAACATTTGCACCTATCCAGCAATTGTCGCCTATTTCAACGGGTTTTGCATATTCGGAGATCTCCCCGTTTATGTTTCTGTTTCTTTCTTTTGCAAGCAAAGGATGCATCGGTGCAGCTATGGTGACATTAGGCCCTATAAAAACATCATCACCTATTTTAACACTGCAACAATCCAGAACTGTGAGATTGAAGTTAACAAAACAATTTTTTCCAAAGCTTGTAAAGAAACCGTAATCAAAAAATACGGGACCGCTTATATATGTTCCCTCTCCCACACGAGGACACAATTTCTTAAGTATTTCCGCTCTTTTTTCAACTTCATTCTCCGTAATATCGTTAAACTGCTTCGAATATCTGTGAGCATTCAATCTCATATTTTTTAATTCTGTATCATCGGGGTTATACATCATTCCTTTGAGCATTTTTTCTCTTTCACTGAGCATTATTTCTGCCTCCTTTGTAATTTGTAATATTATAAGAATATTTTATCATATTTTCATTCCATTTCAATGCTTTTTTCTTCGTCGTTAAGACCCTTTTGTTCATAAAGCCGCTCTCTTATTTTTTTCAAAAACAAGAAAATTGAAATAATAACTATTATACCGATAATGGCAAGTAAAACAGCCAAAACAATATATGTAATATTCATATTCTTTTTGAATACGGCAAATCTTGAAGGTTCTTCCACCTCGAACACAAGATAACTACCCTCTCTTTGAGAAGGAATTATTTCCGCATTTTCACCGTTTAAAAGAGCTATCGTATCACCTTTTTTCTCATCTCTTATATGAACCTTGATACTTCCTACGGTGGAATTGAAGGGAGAAACATCAAAGGTATAAGCATTTAGTTGTTTATAGCCCTTTATTGTAGCAGCACTGTCTATAATACTGTAACTGAGAGTGCTGCTCTGGGAGAAGTTTCCTTCCACAAGCATTATCGGAGGATCCTCCTGTGAGGAAACTGTCATTGTGGCATCATCATACACTGCCGTAAACACAGTATTTCTTAAAATGGGCTTTGATATATCTTTATCCCAATGAGGGGTAAATCCGTTTTTCTTTTCAAGCACGGGAACTTCGGAGGATGGAATCGTATCTCCGTATTCACAGTTAAATGTGTGAACTACACTATCATCTACAACAAATTTGACCTTTAAATGAAAAAGTGCATTTTCGGAAGAGATTTTTGTAAGCAAAGCCCCTATTGTTTCGGCATTATTCTTTGCAATGTAGCTTATTTGCGGAAGATAGTCGTTATCTTCCTGCATATACCACTCATCCTCGGTAAAGCCCTCCATTTTTTGCGGTATAATGCCTCTTCCTGTCATTTCCGAAGGCTTTAACGGATCTGCCGCACCGTCATAACCGGCACCCGATATTCCTCCCAATCCTTCATCAATGTAATAGTTATATTTGGCCTCTCCGCTAAGTGAGCCTGCTATAGCTCCTACTCTGTCAGCATTTACACTAATTGTGGGAAGTGCATAACAAAGCGTGATATTCTCAGCCTTACCTGCTATACCTCCTATATCATTCAGTGCGGATATTTCCGCCATTGATATACAGTTTTTTATATCGGCTATCGAAGAACCCGTAATACCTCCGGCATAACTTCCGCTTTTACTTACGACCTTACCCAAGGCAAGACAGTTTTTGACTGTACCCATGTCAAAGCTTCCTGTTATACCGCCTACATAATCGCCCTTTGATGTTTCTTCTCCACAATCAATACATCCGTTTATTACAGCTTTGATCTGCATACCGTCTGTTACGGGAGTTCCGTCTGTAAAGGTCAATTCTTCGCCCTCTTTAAAGAGAGCCTCCGCACCCATAAAACCTGCTACTCCCCCACAGTATTTGTCGGCATATACCGTGCCCATATTTATACTGTGTTTTATAACGGCATTATCAGCTTTTTCACCGCCTATTGTTCTGTCAAGGTCAAGCTCAATGTTAACAACGTCTCTTATGGCATCTTCTATGCTTTCTCCATCTAATACTTTATCTGTAATTGTTCTTAAATGACTGTCTTCACGTTCTTTGTTTTCATCATCGTTTTCCGAAGCATATACATTTTGAATAAACAAATCGGCAAAAGCCGACTCGGATGATTCAGCGGGATCTTCGGGCGAATTTTCTTCGGCGTCATTTTCCGTATACAACTCACTTTCCGCTTGAACGCTTAGTGAGTCTATCATATCCCTGATTTTTTGTATTTTTTCAAGAAGATTTCGTTTTGCATCGGCAATGTATTTCTCAGCCTCTTCTATTGCCTTTAGTTTTTTCTCGAGAGGTTCAATTACAGCCCTTCTTGCTTCTTCGGATACATTTGCCAGTTCTTTGTTCAGGCTGTTGATCGTTTGGGTTACGGAAGCATTTGCCGCCGTCATAGACTCAAGCAATTTATCAAGAGCTGATATATCTATATCACTCAGTTTATTTTTTGCCTCGTCTAAAAGTTTGGCACGGCTTTCACCCGTTTGTTCGGCAGCTCGAGAGAGTGTATCAAGAATATCTCTTACCTTATCGTTTGTTTCGTCAACATTTTCAATGGCATCTCTTGCCGAATCCACCGCATCTGTCAGAGAGTCGTTAAGTCTTGATAAATCGTTTTTTGTACTGTCTGTAAGTGATACTGCGGAATCCGTTGCTTTGTTTACTGCGTTGTTCGCATTGCTTACAGCTGATTCTACCGAATCCGCAACTCTGTTTGCTACTGAATTACTGTTATCGGCTACGGAAGAAATATCGTCGGCAACACTGTTTGCAACATCATTTGCGTTTTCCACAGCGGATGATATATCGGATGAAATACTGTCTAAAGCATCATTTCTGTGTTCAACGGCTGAGTCTACATTATCGGTTATCCTATCGGCATTTTTTTGGGCATTTTCAGCGGTGTCGCTAACCGAGTCGGATATTTTATCCATATTTTCGCCTGTTTTTTCGTTCAACTTGTCAACCGAATCGGCAAGCTTATCTATTGAGTTTGTTGTTCTGTTTGTAAAATTATCTATTGCATTGGCAATCTTATCAAAGGAGGAAGCAACAGAAGCCGTATTTTTGTCTGCTCTCCGGGTATAGGAATCGAGTGCCCTTACTATGGAATCGGCTATTGCGGTTCTGTTTTTTACAAGAGGTCCGTCCGGAGATAGGATCCCCTCGACACCCTCATCATCAAACAATCTTGATAATGTACCGTTTCCGTCGAAAAGGTCATCTATTTTATCTATAAGCTTATCTTCTATTTCATCGATATCATCCTCTATATCTTCCTTTTCGTTTTTAATGTCATTTTTTATTTGATCGACCACAGTATCACTGTCAGCATAGGGAATAAACATTCCAACGATACCGCCTACATTTTTATTTCCCGTAACAGCTGCATAATTAATGTTTTCTTTCAGCTCTCCGCTCTGTTTTCCACATATTCCTCCAACATTTATTCCTATGCCCTTATAGCCGACATTGCCGTTGTTTGAGCAAAATTCAACCACACCGTCGTTATAACCTGCTATTCCCCCTACGTTTGCTCCGTTTTCTGATATTTCCTTACAAATAACTCCCGAATTTTTACAATTTCTTATTCTTCCGAGATTTTTTCCGACAATTCCACCTACCATACTTTCTCCGTCTATTTCGGCTTCATTTGTGCAATTATCGATAATACCCTCAACTTTGTTTGTGCCGACAATTCCACCGACTCCCGTAACACCGGATATTTTTCCGTTAAATTTACAGTTTATTATTTTTCCGTAATTTGTAGCACAAATACCCCCTATTGCTCCATTTATATCGGTATTGAGACCGTCAAATTCATTTTTGAAGCCCGCATTGGAAATAATAGTATTTACTGTATCAACTACGCTAACATCTTTGTTTTCTACAGATTTTGTTTCAAAGGTACCCTCAATGTTAAGATCCTTTACAATGGCATCCTTATCTATTCTTGTTATAAAACCTGTATCCTCGCCCTCGGTTTTTAGCACTATGTTTTTGACCGTATGGCCGTTTCCGTTAAATGTGCCGCAAAACAGTGCAATAGGTGTAAACTCTGTATCCTGCATATCGATATCATTAAGGAGAATGAATTCTCTCCCTTTTGAATATTTGTCATTTGTACAGTTTTTAGCAAGCTGTATAAGATCGTTTTTGCTCGTTATAACATTTGAAGCAGTATCGGTGAATGCAAGGTCAAGGGAATTGAATACAAATATCACGATGAAAAACAAGCTTAATATTTTTTTAATTCTCATTTTCTTCATTCTCCTTTTCCTCTTTATCTTTTTGCTCATCTTTTTCTACAGATATTTCAGTTCCCGCTCTCGATCGTATATCGGCTGTACCTCTTATCAATCCCGAAAAATTTCCGTCTATATATCCGTTCACGTAACCTCTTATATGTCCGTTTGTATATATAAGACCTTTCGTGTTTACAGCTGTCATTTTAAATCGTTCAGGTGTCTTGATATTAAAATAGGTCATCGCTATTATCTTATCAAAGAGTACAAGAAGCTGAGGAAGAATAAACATAACAAGAAGTATGGAAATTGCGGTTCCTCTTCCCAACGAAACGCCCAAACCCGAAATTACGGGATCGGTGGCAATAGCTCCTACCAAAAAGCCTGCTACAGTAAGAATACTTCCCGATGTAAGTATGGTGGGAAATGCTTCGTTTAAAGATTGCAAAATCGTTTCTTTTGCATTTTTTCCTTCTCTGAGTGTTACATACCTGTTGGTAAGAACTATGGCATAATCAATAGTTGCGCCCATTTGTATAGAACTTACAACAAGGTAACCTATAAAGTAAAGATGAGTACCCGTTATATAAGGGATCGAAAAATTTATCCAAATACTGCTTTGTATCGTTGCAACCAATATAAAAGGCAAGGATACGGAACGAAAGGTAAACATAAGTATAAGAAAAACAACAAGGGCTGTTATTATGCTTATTTTAATACTGTCAAGCACAAAAGACTCTTTAAGATCTTTGGCATTTTGAGTATAACAAGATATGAGTGCATCAGGATAATACCCATTGGTTATTTGATGAACATTATCAAGAAGCTCATAGGACTGTTCGGATTCAACCTCTGTATCATAAGTAAACACAATTCTTGAGTAATTTTTCCCTTCAAGCTGTTCCTGTCCATCAATCAGATCATCATAGCTGTCATTGAGTTCTTGTTCATCATCATCATCAAGATCGATCACTCCGTAGTCCATTTTTTCATGTATAAACTTTATCATATCTATTACGGTAATACGATAATCATCTATATCTCCAAAAATTGCGCTATACTGCTCATTATCAACTCCGTAGGCCTGATAAAGCAACTTTGAAGTTGAAAACGACATATCCATCATATCAGCAAACTCTCTGGCGTTAAGTTTGTCGGATATCATATAACCATTTTTTGCTTCTTGATTTGCTATACCTATAGCTCCTGTTATGTGTTCAAGTGAAGATATTTTATTTATAAGTGCGGTTTGTTTGTCATAATCCCTACCGGGCACGATAACAGCAAGCTGATGCTTTATGCCGAAGGTCTCATTTATTTTTTTGTGTGCTATGGAGGATTCTGTTTCGTGGTTCACGGGAAAATCCTTCTGATCGAAACTGTACTGCATAAGATTTGACAGCACAGCTCCCCCAATGGCTGCAACGGCAAATACAATGGGGAATATATATCTCATTTTGTAAACAAAACGGCTAAGAAGGCTTATTTTAGGCACAAAAGATCTGTGCTTTGTTTTGTCTATACTCTTAGAAAACGTGAGCAAAAGTCCCGGCATAAGAAAAAAAACACAAAGCAATGAACACAGTATCGCCTTACAAAGCACAAGTCCCATATCGGCACCTACTCTAAGTTGCATCATAATAAGGGCCGCAAGTCCGGATACGGTGGTAAGACATGATGAGCTTATTTCAAGTATCGCCTTTGAAAGTGCGGCTACTATAGCCTCATAGGGCGTTTTTGTCTTTTTCTCTTCATCAAAACGATGCGACATAATGATTGAGTAGTCTATTGCAAGGGCAAGCTGCAAAACAACCGCTATGGAATTGGAAATATAAGATATTTCTCCCATAAAAAAATTTGTACCCTTGTTCATTATGGCCGCAACACCAAAAACGGTTATGTATATGGGAACTTCTGTAAATGATGAAGACGTAAACAAAAGCACCAGAATGATAGTTATAAATGCAAGCACAAGAATAATATTCATTTGCTTTGCAAGCTTTCGCGGAGTGTCATCTATCGAATCGGAATAAACATACACATCGTACATAGAAAGCTCATTTTTTATTTCCTCGCAACAATCAAGCTGTTTATCAAGCTCATCGGTGGAAGTGTATGTTAAAGTAACCTCAAAAAGAGCCTCCGAGCCTTTATAGTGCTCATCATCATTTTCAAGTTTTACATCTCTTACACCCTCAATATTTTTGATCTTATCTATAAGTGCTTCAGCCTCATCAAAGGTTATATTTGAGACCATTACCGAAACAGCGGGATATGTTTTGAATTCCGTATCCATAAGATTAATACCTTTTTTTGTTTCGGTGGTTTCGGGAAGATAAGATGCAATATCGTTATTTACCTTAACCTTGGACATCCAAAAAACACAAAAAATACTGATTATAATAAAAATAACATAAAAGGCCTTTCTGCTGTTAACAACAAAGGCGGAAAATTTTTCCATGTCAGTCGCCTCTCATAATTCATAATATACTTATTTTATCACAATACCGTCAATAAGCAATAAATAAATTTATAAAAACTGTTTATTATCGAAGATAATTATAAATTAGACAAACCATATAAAAATATGCATTATAATACAATAAAATGTTCTTGACTTTACACTCTGATTCCCCTATAATTTAAGTAGAATTATACTATTTTAAGCAGTAGAATTATAGTCATTTATTGAAAATTTGTTGCATATTTATAGTTTTTTTATCAATGTATTCTAAGGAAAGGAAATCGTTATGAAAGGAAATATTAAAGACAAAAGAGTTCAGCGGTCGATAAATATGCTTGAAAACGCCTATATCGAACTGTTACTCGAAAAGCCGCTTAATAAAATTCTTGTTAAGGATGTTACCGACAGAGCCGGTGTGAACAGAGGAACATTTTATTTACATTACAACGGTGTAAACGATATTCTTGAAAGCATAGAAAGAAAAATTGAAGAGGAACTGATAGGAATATTTGACAATCTCCCTAAGGATGATCTATACGACAGAGTTTACGAGGCTCTTGAATTTGCCCGTAAAAACAAAGACATTTTTACGGTTTTGCTCGGGCCTGACGGAGACATAAAATTTACCGAAAAAATAATGAGCATTATAGGCAGCAAAATAATGTATTTCGGCTCCGGTTCCGAAGAAAGAGTTAATACAAAAATTAACATAATGGCTGATTTTTGTTTATACGGATGTCTTGGAGTAATAGGTGGTTGGCTTAAAAAGTATTCCTATACTCCAACTGAAAAAGTAGCGCAGATGCTTACCGTAATGCTTAATCAGTTTGAAAATCAAGTAAGGCTCGCACAGAAGTAACAACAAAAAAGCACCGTGTTATCTTTTTAAGAAAATACGGTGCTTTTTCATATACCTTAAAACAGGCTTACATTAAGATAAAAAAAGCAAACGCAATTATCCAGCCTGCCAAAACATCCTTCGGAAAATGAGCTCCTACAACTATTCTGCTTATACCCGTTAAAACGGCTAAAGGGATAAAAATCCACACTGACAATGCTTTAACCGCAGACAGTGCAATTATCATTGCCGCTGTGGCATGATTGCTGGGAAAAGACCCATTTGCTTTGTGTTTTGATTTATTGTTTATTTTTAAAAGTATAAACGGTCTTTTTGCATTTATTGCCCTTCTTAACAAAAGATTGCATACCATTGCAAAAAAAGGAAAAATAATAAGTCGAGGCAAAAACGGACGATTACAGAAAAAAGCCAATAAAAGCTCAAAAAAATAAATCGCGTAAAAAAAATACTCCGAATATTCCGCCACCGCCAAAAAAAATGCTTCTCTCTTTTTATTTTTATCCGCAAGGCCGTAAAATACATAAAACAGTTTTATATCAAAAGCTTTTAGAGCATTCATCAGCTTAATTTTATAATTTCGGATATATTTTTAAGCTCATGGGCTATAACATGTTTGCTTGTTTTTATGCAAACCATATTTTGCGAATTTCCGCCTATAAATATACCCTCTATATCTACATCTGTTTTCGTTTTTATTCTTACTCTGTTTCCTCTTGATATTTTTTCCCCTTTAAAATCAAGGTCTTTTATAGGAAAAATAACATAACATTTTTCTGTCACATCTGAAGCCCCGTCTTTCATTGCGGAAATAATAGCGTAGACATTAGCGAGGCTTTTTCTTACGTTTATAATTCCGTTAATAAATATTGTTACCATCAAAGAGACAGCAGCAGCAGCTAAAACGTCTGACAGCGATAAAACAAGCATGCGTATTCTCCTTTCGAATATTGAATAAAAGAAAAAGTCCATTCTCAGAAGAACGGACTGTTTTATCATTACTTTCTGCCGTATTTTTTGTTGAACTTGTCAACTCTGCCACCGGCATCATTTATCTTCTGCTGACCCGTATAGAAGGGATGGCACTTAGAGCAAACTTCGACTCTGATCTCTTCTTTTGTTGAACCAAGAACAAACTCATTCCCGCAGTTGCATCTTACCTTAGCCTGAAAATATGTGGGATGGATTCCTTCCTTCATTGATTACACCTCTTTCTTTTATATTGAGATACATTTTGGCATCTCTTGCGTGTACGAGGGGTAGTATAGCATAAACAGAGAGTAAATGCAAGTGTTTTTTTACTTTTTTTATTCAATGGTTATAATAATATTTGAGAAATCGTTTGTTTTTATCTTATAAAAATAAAATATATAAGTACAACACAGCCAAGCGCTATTCTGTAAAAGCCAAAAATCTTAAAATCGTTTTTCTTGATGTAATTCATCAAGAACTTAACTGCAAGGTAGGAAACTCCAAAGGATACAAGCATTCCGATAAGAAGAATAATGATCTCGATCACAGTAAAATTGAAACCGAATTTCACTATCTTTAGCAAGCCCGCTCCAAGCATAACGGGTATTGCCAAAAAGAAGGTAAATTCAGCCGAAACGCTTCTTGAGGCACCTAAGAGCATACCTCCCAAAATAGTGGCTCCCGAACGAGATGTACCGGGAATAAGAGCTAAAACCTGAAATACTCCGATAAAAAATGCCGTTTTATAGGGAAGCTTATCAAGCTCTCTGTACTTAAAGCTCTTGCCCGTATGTCTGTTTTCGACAACAATAAATGCTATTCCGTAGAGGATAAGCATTACAGCAACAACAAAAGGGTTGAAAAGATATTTGTCGATTATATCGTCAAAAAGAAGGCCAATCAGAGCCGCAGGTATACAAGAAACTATTACCTTGCACCACAACCTAATAGAACGATTTCGTTCCTTCTTATCCTTTCGTTTATCAAAAGGATTGAGTTTGTTGAAATATATAACAACAATGGCCATTATTGCTCCGAGCTGAATAAGAACATCAAACATTTCCATAAATTCTTCTGTTCGGAGCTTTCCTATAAGCTCCTCGAGCAAAATAATATGCCCTGTGGAGCTTATGGGCAGCCACTCAGTTATTCCCTCAACAATTCCGAATATTATAGTTTTAATAATTTCCCAGACCATCTTGGTCCTCCTATCTGGTTGATATCGTTACTACTCGGTTGGAATTATTCCAGCCAACTTCAAGACCGAAGGATTCCGAAACCGCTCTTAAAGGAATAAAGGTGTAATTATTCCTTATTATAGGTGCAACATCAAGGTTAATTTTGCTTGAATCGTTAACACTTATTTCGGGAACACCGATAACAAGTGATACTTTAGTTCGATCTCGCAGTGCTGTCACCCTTCTGTCGGAATTATTCCAATCCACCGATGACCCGATAGCTTCAAAAACTCCTCTTAAAGGAACCATTGTTCTTCCGTTTATAACAACAGGTTCTTCGGCAAAATCAATCTTCTGTCCGTCTACGTATACAAGCACTTTTACCTTATCGGTGTTTACAATTCTATTTACATCAAAAGTTGTTTCTTCGACAAGCTCTTCTTTTATAACAGTTTCGGAAACAATTTCCTCGGTCACAGGTTCAGATAATTCTTCTGTTTCGGGTTGAATATCTTCGGTCACTATCTCGCTATCCTCATATACAAGCCCGGGTTCGGCTACAGCCTCCGCCTGTGCAACAAGCTCGGATTGTTCTTCTCCGTTAAAATGTTCGGAGACAATGTTGTATATAAGGGGGTTGTCGTCAAGGTCTGAGTAAGTAAACATTACCTCTCCGCTGACCTTTGGTATAGTTTCGTTCAATAAGAATTCATCGCTTAAGGCAGTTCCGTCATACCAAATCTCACCGGGCTGTGCGTCGGCTATTCTGTAAGCTGCCATACCTATATAAAGCTTGGTGGGAGAATTTTGAAGTGTATCGGCCCACCATTTTGTTACGGTTTCGTAATCAGCGTAGTAGTTGCCTATTTCCCAGTAAACCTGAGGGCAAATGTAATCAAGCCATCCCTCAAGAGCCCATTTCCTTGTATCGGCATAGATTTGCGAATATGCCGACATTCCTCTTGTATTACTTCCGTATTCTCCGCCATTGTCCCATACTCCGCAGGGACTGATTCCGAATTCAACTCCGGGGTCGAGAGCTTTTATCTCATCATGCAGCATTTTTACTAAGATATTTACATTTTCTCTTCTCCAATCCTCAAGGGATAGGGGACCACCGTAAGCGGCATAGTCGGCAGCATCATCAATATCTTCTCCGGGATAAAAATAGTCATCCATATGTATTCCGTCTACATCATAATTTTTTACTATTTCAAGTGCACCGTCAACAAGAAGTCTTCTGACCTCGGGCATGGCGGGATTAAAAAAATAGTTACCGTTGGAATACCTTATACAATACTCGGGATGCTGTTTTGCTGGACTTGCATCAGCAAGTGAATTAAGATCGCTGTTATAGCCGTTTCTTGTTACTCTGTAAGGATTTATCCATGCGTGGAGCTCAATTCCTCGTTGATGAGCCTCCGAAACCCAATAGGTGAGCGGATCGAATCCATCCTCGGGAGCAATTCCCTGTGAACCTGTAAGAAACTCGCTCCACGGATATATCGAAGACTTGTAGTAGGCATCACAGCATGGCCTAACTTGCAAGAAAACGGTATTTATACCCATATCCTTACATCTGTTAAGCATTGTTTCAGCCTCTTTTTTAAGAGCGTAGGCATCTGTAGTGGGTCGTGTAGGGTAATCAATATTCGCAACCGTCGAAATCCATACACCCCTAACACTTTTTTGAGGTGAGGCAAATGCAGTTGACATACTGCTCATTAAAAGGAACAAACAGGAAAACAATAGATATGTGATTTTTTTATGCATCTTCTTCCTCCTTCAAAAATTTAAGCCATCGTTTTATATCGGCTTCTTTTCCGTTATCTGTGGGTCGATAGTATTTTTTCCCGACAAGTTCATCCGGAAGATATTGTTGTTTAACATAATTATTCTTGTAATCGTGGGCATACTTATAACCTTCGCCATGACCCATTTTTACAGCTCCGCTGTAGTGCCTGTCTCGTAAGTGATTTGGTACCCCCGAAGTCCTTACCGAGCCTACATCTTTCATTGCCTCATCTATTGCACACACAACGGCATTACTTTTAGGGGCGCAAGCAATATAAGCGGCAGCTTGAGCCATATTTATCCTACATTCGGGTAGCCCTATATACGTTACGGCTTCCATTGCAGATGTTGCCACCATAAGTGCCACAGGATCGGCATTACCCACATCTTCGGAAGCGCATATGATCATTCTTCTTGCGATAAATTTTGGATCTTCTCCGCTATAGAGCATTTTAGCAAGATAATATACGGCAGCATCGGGATCGGAGCCTCTCATACTTTTAATGAAGGCTGAAATCGTATCATAATGATTGTCTCCGTCAGCATCGTAATTAAGAACTCTTTTTTGTATACACTCACTTGCCACAGACAAGTCAATGTGTATATATCCGTCATCGGACGGTTCGGTTGTCAAAAAAGCAAGTTCAAGAGCGTTTAATGCCACTCTTGAATCACCCGATGAAACATCGGAAATAAAATCAAGAGCATTCTGATCGATTTTTATTTTAAAATTACCGTAACCTCTTTCTTTATCGGTAAGCGCCCTATTAAGCACCTGTTTAATGTCTTCATTGCTAAGAGGTTTAAGTTCAAAAATAAGACTTCTCGAAATAAGCGCATTATTCACTTCAAAGTAGGGATTCTCGGTGGTAGCACCTATTATAATTATCGTTCCGTCCTCAACATAAGGCAAAAGTGTATCCTGCTGTGCTTTGTTAAATCGATGGATCTCATCTATAAACAGAATAGTTCTTTTTCCGTAACCGCCGAGAGTTGTGACCGCATTTTCAACAGCTTCAACAATTTCTTTTTTTCCTGCTGTAGTTGCATTTATTTTAACAAAAACACTTTTTGTATTCTCTGCTATTATTGATGCAAGAGTAGTCTTTCCGACTCCCGGAGGACCGTAAAAAATCAGTGAGGAGAGCTTATCTGCTTTAATTGCACGGTATAGTAGCTTATCCTTTCCGACTATATGCTCCTGTCCGTAAAATTCCTCAAGAGATTTAGGTCGCATTCTCGCGGCAAGAGGCGACGAAGACCTTTTGTTTTCCTCGGCTTGATATTCAAAAAGATCCATGTTATCTCCTCCAATAAATATACATAGTATATATTATCATTCACATTAATACTTGTCAATCTCTTAGGAAGTTATTTAATAAAACGGTAAAAATCAATATTTCAT
The DNA here is from genome assembly GCA_002372875.1 of Clostridiales bacterium UBA3680. GTDB lineage: Bacteria > Bacillota > Clostridia > Lachnospirales > CAG-274 > UBA3680. The sequence continues at coordinate 21,633 of DFJD01000001.1, read as the reverse complement.
CCAAATGCAAAAAAACCGCAGATCATTGTCTGCGGTTTTGCGGGTCGTGTATATTTTATTCGGAGATCTTAGCGGCATTTACCTTTATTCCGGGGCCCATTGTTGTTGTAAGCACAACACTCTTAAGATATGTTCCCTTTGCGGCTGCGGGCTTTGCCTTAATAATTGCATCCATAAGTGTTTTAAAGTTATCCTTAAGTTTATCTGCACCGAAGGAAACCTTACCTACGGGTACGTGAATTATGTTTGTCTTGTCAAGACGGTACTCAATCTTACCTGCCTTGATTTCCTGAATAGCTTTTGTTATATCCATTGTTACGGTACCTGCCTTGGGGTTGGGCATAAGACCCTTAGGACCAAGGACTCTACCGATACGACCTACAAGACCCATCATGTCGGGAGTTGCAACGACTACATCAAAGTCGAACCAGTTCTCCTGCTGAATCTTAGCTACCATATCGTCAGCACCTACAAAATCAGCACCTGCTGCCTTAGCCTCATCAGCCTTTGCATCCTTTGCAAAAACAAGAACTCTAACAGTTTTACCTGTACCGTGAGGGAGAACAACAGCACCTCTTACCTGCTGGTCGGCATGTCTTGAGTCAACACCTAAACGAATGTGAGCCTCAACAGTCTCATCAAACTTAGCTGAACTTACCTGAGGGATAAGTGCGCACGCGGCATCAACGTCATATTGTGTAGCTCTGTCAATGAGCTTGGATTTTTCGAGATATTTCTTTCCTCTTTTCAAAATAGTTCCTCCTTATGTGGTAATATCGGGAGCGTATCCCTCCCACTGTGCTTAAATTAATCTTCTACAACAATACCCATACTTCTTGCAGTACCTGCTATCATGCTGATTGCCGCATCAATATTGGCAGCTGTAAGATCCTGCATTTTAAGCTCTGCAATTTTTTGAACCTCTGCTTTTGAGATAGTTGCAACCTTTGTTTTATTGGGAACTCCCGATGCCTTATCTATCTTGCAAGCCTTCTTAAGAAGAACTGCAGCAGGGGGAGTTTTTGTAATAAATGAAAAGCTCTTATCCTGATAAACAGTGATTACAACAGGGATAATCAAACCGGCATCCTTTGCGGTCTTTTCATTAAATTCCTTACAAAAGCCCATTATGTTTACACCATGCTGACCGAGGGCGGGACCTACGGGAGGAGCGGGTGTAGCCTTACCTGCTGCAATCTGTAACTTTATGTATCCTGTAACTTTTTTTGCCATTTTAAAGCAACCTCCTATATGTGGTAATTAGCGGGATCTTCCCTCCCACTTTAAGGGTAAATGTACCCAAAAGCAATCAAATCGCTCCGAGGAATAAAATCGTAAACATCAATCTAAAAGCTGTACCTGTCCAAAATCAAGTTCCATAGGTGTTTCTCTTCCAAAGACCTGAATAAGAACCTTTATTGTACGCTTTTGTACGTTGACCTCGCTTACGGTACCTATGCTGTCTTTAAAACCGCCTTCCGTAAGCTGAACGGTATCTCCAACTTTGATATTTGTGTCGATAATTTCACCTTTTTCAAGACCCATGGACTCAACTTCATCTTCACTTAATGGTACCGGCTTTGATGCGGGACCTACGAATGAAGTAACACCTCTTGTGTTTCTGATGACATACCATGTTTCATCGTCCATTATCATCTTGAGAAGGACATAGCCGGGAAATTTCTTTCTTTCGACTTCCTTCCTTTGGCCGTTTTCTTTTACTTCAACAACCTTTTCTACGGGAACATCGACTATTCCGATTTTACTTTGAAGGCTACGATTTGCGACCATGTTTTCAATATCTTTTTTGACCTTATTTTCGTAACCCGAATAGGTATGAATTACATACCATCTGAATGTGTTGTCATTATCATGCTCGGACATAATCAAACCTCATTTGATTTTTAATTATGCAAGACCGGAAACAAGTCTCGCCAAAGCATCGTAGCCTGCTTGGAAACCGGTGTCAAGTAGAAAAATAATTGCCCCTAAGATAACCGAGATCACTATAACGGAAATAGTTTCCTTTACAAGTGTCTTTCTGCTTGGCCATACTATTCTCTTGAACTCACCTACATGTGCCTTAACAAAATCCTTAAGGTTGAAGCCCTTGGCACTGTCGACCGTTTTTTTAGCTACCTTTTCGGCAACTTCAACTTTATCTGCCATAGTTTTCCCTTTCTGTAAGGCAACGCTTATTTTGTTTCTCTATGTAAGGTATGCTTTCGACAGAATCTGCAGTATTTCTTAGTCTCCATTCTGTCCGGATGAACCTTCTTATCCTTCATGGTATCGTAATTTCTCTGCTTGCATTCTGTACAAGCTAATGTGATTCTCGTTCTCATTTAATTCACCTCTCCTTCGAATAAAGTATACACAAAAAAAAAGACGACCCGCGTCTATAGTAGAATACCATATAGTGCGGGCATTGTCAAGAAAAATTTACCTATACTAAACCATATTTTTAATAAGGATGATATTGATTCAAATTCTCTGCTTCTTCATCGGTAAGCTTCAAATATTGTATTATCGTTGTTCCGTTATCAACAACAATTCTTCCTCCCATATATATGTAAGGGATACCATTAACTCTGTCTGAATCTTCACCTAAATAGAAGTTATTTTTGTCATAAAAGTACTCTGTTTTTTCTCCGTCAATATCTAAAATAGCTGTGCCGTCTTCATTAATTACCAAATAACCCTTATTTGCAATATCACGCTGCTCAATCATTTCTTCATAGGTCTCATTCTCTTTTATTTGTGATACACATTTATAATATCCCGGCTGTACTATACCTACCACGGGATGTTTTTCCCACTCACTTGGGTCGGGAACTATATAATCGGTATCATTGGTAACAGTACTTGAAGAACTTTGTTCAACAACCAATTCCGTTGTTTTTTCCGTTTCTTGTACATCTATGGAAGCTTTTTCTTGTGTCTGCGCACATCCTCCAAAAATTGTAACTACCGGAAAAAGTATAAATCCGACTAACAATTGTCTAATCTTCAATTATCTTTTCCTTCCGTATATGATGCATCACTAAGGAAACACTTATTTTTGTATTTGCACTATATTCAAATAATTATAAGGTATTTCTATATTTCTTTGTTTGAATAGGCAAAGAACCTCTTTTCTCAGTTGTCTTTCTATATTCCAATTCTCGCCCACTTCACAGTCGGCAACAATTCTGAGTATAACCGCACTTTGAGCCAATTCATTTATTCCGAGAATTTTAGGCTTATTTTTTAAGGCTGTTATAATATTGTTTTCAAATATTTCTGTTAACCTTTCATTAAGAATCAATATCACCCTATCAATATCCTCGTTATACGAGACCGAAACATCAACAACCGCTCGGTTATAACTTTTAGACATATTGGTAACTATTTCTATCTGTCCGTTGGGGATAATATACACATCTCCGTCAAGTCCTCTCAACCGTGTAACTCTTATTCCTATGGACTCGACAGTGCCTGTATACTCTTCAATTTTAACAATATCTCCGACGGCAAACTGGTTCTCGGTGAGAATAAAAAATCCCGAGAGCATATCCTTTATAATATCCTGTGCACCGATACCAAAACTTAAGGAAGCAACAGAACCGATTGCAATAATCGAGCTTGTATTAATGCCCCATATTGAAAGTAAAATACAAATACCGATAAAATAGATAAGATATTTTACAAACGATGTACTGAGCGTAGTCAGTGTTTTAATATTTGATTTATCGGTTTTTAATGCCCTTTTTATCGCAATCCCCGTTAGTTTTATCAGTAAGACACATATTGCAACGGTAAGGAAAGAAAAAATTATTTTTGAAATGTAATTAATTATAATATCCATTTTTATAAATCGATCGGCATAAGTTCCAAAGAACCCTCTTCAATTTCACACCCGGCAGCCGTTACTTCAACCAAAGCTTTACAAAGCTCGGCAGCTCTGTTTTCCGGCACCGTAATTATATAAGTAACAATGTCGGTATACATGGTATCCTTTATGTAGCCTTCATTTTTTAAAACAGTGTATTCAATTTTACCCGATAAAGAATAATTGCACTTGATAATTATTTTTTTAAACGGTGTCATTTTTACAAGGCCGACAGTATCAAGAGCAAGCTGTGTGGCCTTTGAATAGGCTCTTACCAATCCACCCGTGCCAAGAAGTATCCCACCGAAATATCTTGTAACGACCACCATGGTGTTAGTTACATTTTTTGATGTAAGCACCTCAAGAATCGGAAGACCTGCAGTTCCCGAAGGTTCTCCGTCATCACTGTAACGTTGATTTGGATTATTTACCCCTATTCTTCTGGCGTACACATTATGACGTGCATCCCAATATTCTTTTTTAATTGAGGTCAGTATTTCATTTGCTTCTTCCTCACCGTTTACGGGAAAAATATGAGCTATGAACCGCGATTTCTTTTCAATTATTTCGGCGGAACCGCTTTTTTTAACGGTAATATAAGAATCCATCGTTACACCCTGAATTTAAAAACCAATGACACAAAAATATCCGTTGAATATAATTCTTTCGTTATGACAGAAGATTGAATTGCTTGAAATAAAGCATTAAAGTTAGGTGAGCCGACAAAGAGGGTCAAAACGGCAAGCAATATCCACATAAAGAAAACTCCCGTAAGCAATCCTGCTATTGCCCCACCTATTTTATCCATCTGAGAAATAATGCTGATATTTTTTAAGATACCGAGTAACTTCATTATTACTCGTACTCCCACATATACAATTATATATGAGATAACGGTTACTCCGATATTCATTATCATATTAGCTATATACTTATAAATGTAGCCTGATAGATCTTCTGCTCCCAAAATATCATATACGACCGAATTATTGTTATTTATCAATGTTTGAATGAATACAGACGGCAAATTTAAAGAGCTTATTGCTTTTTCCGTTACGGAGACAGTGCCGTTTTCAATAAAGCCCGAAATAGCAAGTTTAGTTGCGACCATTTCGGTCAAAATCTCAAAAGTCTCGGTATTTCTTAATAATGCCGAAATATACGGACTTAAAGTAGCCGAAGAAAAGAAAGCAATAAATGATGAAAAAACACTTAATGCCGACTTTATCAATCCCCTTTTCATTCCTATTGCAATAAACAGAATAATAATCAATACACAAAGTGCATCAAGTATATAAGGTTCAAAAAAAATATTCATAATTGCCCTTATTGTTGCTCACTGTTTTCAGCATCTGCCGCAGGAGCTTCATCTACAAGAGGCTCTACTATAACCTCCTGTTGCGGAGTTTCTTCAACCGAGGAATCATCCTCTTGTACGGGAGCATCCTGTACTATCGGTTCTTGAATAATCTCCTCTTGTTGATATGACGGTTCTTCATTGCTTTGACTATCATCGTTATATTGCGTATCATCAACATATTGTTCGTTATCGGTATACTGAACCTCTCCGTCATATTGTACATCTTCATTTTGAGTATCATCGGATAATTGTTCCTCCGAATCTGTTTGTTCTCCTTCGGATGTCGTTTTTTCTTTCTTTTGAGTTGTTTCCTCTGTAATGTCTTCTGTATTTTTTTCCGTATCGCTGCTTTGTGTTTCCGTGTTATCTTCTTGCTTATTTGTTTTTATTTCCGAAACCGAATCGATAAGATTTGAACCATTTTTAATATTATAGAGCGTAAGTTTGTTTGTCGTGGCGATGATAACTTTTGTAAGCTTATTATAAAAGCTTATATTATTTACAGGTTGAAGTGCGGAATACGACCAAAGCTTCTTACCCCTTATATCATAAGCCTCGTAATTATTATCACAACCGACAATAAAAGCTTCGAGGGAACCGTGAAGTTCATTTGCGGGTGCCGAAAGAGTTACGGCACATGTTTGTTTGCCGTTTCGATAATTATAGCAATATACAGAGTTTTCTTTCTCTTTTTCTTCTTCTTTTTCTTCACTTGTCAGCTGTTTGGATGTGCCAAATGCGAGTGCGATATACTCATTATCTATAATTTTTGCCGCAGTAATATATGAAGAAAAATCCACACGCCAATTTTCAACATATGTTTTAGCGTTTCCACCGCCTATATTCAGCATATAATTGTCCGTTACAACAATACAGCTGTTATCCGGCATAAATCGCATGGAAGCAATGATATTAGTATCAAGGTTTAATGCAGAAAACATACCGTCACTGTTGTCTGCAAGTTTAGCCGAATCTTTATCGGAATAGAAAAATGAAATGCCCGATGTAGGCTTTAGGTTTTTAATATTTATAAAACCTACGGCAAAATACTTTCCATCATCGGATATATCAATGCATGTGGGAATACCATCTTCAATAATATATCTTCCTTGTGTTAAAAGTTCTCCGGATGCGGAATAAATATCAAGAATATAATCACTGTCTGTATTATTCTGATATATTACACCACTATATCCCTTTGGATTAACGGCAAACGTAGTTATTGCACCATCGGTAGAGCAGGAATAAAGTTTTCCCGATGAATTATAGACCGAAAGAGTGTGTCCGTTTTCATCAGCAACTCCCGCAAATCCGCCATCTGTCAAAAGAACGGGAGAATTAAGTGAAAATGTATCTGTCCATGATACATTTCCCTGTTTGTCCAGTACGGACAATCCGTCCTTCGTACAAAAGAATATTGTATCCTTTGATACGGAAAAATCAGTTTTTGAGGACACGGAATAATCATTTGAAAATACTATTCCTTCACTGCCAAGTTCTGAAATACTCTTTACCTTAAACGCAACATATACCAAAGCGGAAACTACTATAACAGCAATGATAATAACATATATAAAGTTGCCGTTTTTTCTTTTTTTGTTTGTATTTACCAAGGTAGTGTTTTTATCTTCTTTGACTGTATCATTATTTTCGTTTTTAATTTCTGTAGCCATAATACGTTCACCTGTTATAATTTATCAATGATATTGGTCAAGCATTAGTTCCTTTTAGGAACCACGCTTAGAATTATACTAAAACGAATAAAAAAAGTAAAGTATCTTATTTTGCGTTTTTATGTATAATATCTGTACCATGTTTAGAATATATAAATCTTTGAGTTTTATACAGACTGTAATATCCTGACAAATTATATGTTACAGCTATACACAGTAAATACAAAACGATATTTTTGCTTCCAAACAATTCCACAGCCATAAATAAAGAAGCCAAAGGACAGTTGGTTACACCGCAAAAAATACTAACCATACCGACCGTTGCCAAAAATGATGGAGAAATATTTAAAAATTGTCCGACCAAACAGCCAAATGTAGCTCCTATAAATAAGCTTGGAACTATTTCTCCACCCTTAAAACCACAGCCTAATGTTATAGCCGTTAAAAGTATTTTGAGTATGAAGGCGTAAGGTACAACTTCCCCTTCAACTGCCCTTTCAATAACCGCTATCCCCGTACTTGAGTAATCTCTGCCAAATATAACAAAAAGAACAACAATAATACATCCGCCTATTATAATTCGGAGATATTGGTTTTCGACAGCTTTAAACAAGGCTCCTATTTTGTGTAGTGCAAGCACAAAAACAGTACTTATTCCCGCGCATAAAAATCCGAATACAACAACTTTAAGAAGCACAATAAAACTTATTTCCGGATATGTCGTAACAGTATAATTTTCGGCGGAATAGCCAAAATATACAGCTATTTTATTTGCAATTAAAGCCGAAATTACACAGGGAACAAATGAACCATACTGCATATTTCCAACTGAGGCAACCTCCATTGCAAAAATCGAAGCAGTTACGGGGGTGCCGAAAAGTGCGGAAAAAGCAGCACTCATACCCGACATAACAAATATTTTTTTGCCGTTTTTATTTATTTTCAGAAGTTCCCCAATGTAACTTCCCAATGAACCGCCAATTTGCAGAGCTGCTCCTTCTCTTCCCGCCGATCCTCCATACATATGTGTTATAACGGTCGCAAGAAAAATTAGCGGTGCCATTTTTACAGGTACACTGTTTCCCGATGATACGGATGCAATAACAGTGTTCGTCCCCTTATCATTTTCGGAATCCATAGCCTTGTAGAAGGCAACAATAAGTATTCCCGCTATCGGGGATAGGGCTATGATCAATCTGTGTGAGTCTCTGTAATCTATTACCGTATTAAGACAGTACATAAAGAATGTTCCCACAAGACCGATCACTGTTCCCGTAATAAGAGAAAATATCATCCATTTGAAAGCTTCGGTAATATTTGCGGAAAAACTATTTTTCAGTAATGCATTCATTTCAATTCTTTTAATAATTCTTTAAGGAAAATCCACAGACGCTGAACTGTATCGATATATAATGTTTCCGAGGGAGTATGAACATCGGATATGGTAGGCCCTATAGATACAATGTCGAATCTATTATTTGCCTTTCCTTGAAAAATACCGCACTCTACTCCGGCATGCATTATTTCTACAACAGGGTCTTTCTTGTATTGTTCTCTGTATATTTTTTCCATTTTTTCTATAAGCGAAGATTCAGGTTTAAATTCCCATGCAGGATAGTCACCATTATAATCAATCTTTGCACCGTAAGAAATACATCCTGCTTCCATTCTTTCATAAAGAGCAATTTTGCTGCTTTCTTTACCGCTTCTTAATAAATATGACAAGTGGATGCTGTCTTTATTGGTTTTTAAAATACCTAAATTCAATGATGTTTCAACAAGTCCTTCTACCTCATGACTGATAGCTTGAACTCCGTTTGGCATAACAAGCACAAAAGATATAATTTTAAAAGTGCTGTCATCATCAAATACGTTCATTTCGGATTCGCCTATTACTTCATAGCCGACAGAAATATTCTTATCCGTTTGAGCGTATTCATTTCTTAATGTTTCGGTAATATTATTTAACAGATTGGGTAATTCATCAAATTCATCGATGCAAATTGTTGCCGTTGATACTCTCGGAATAGCGTTATCCTTGTTTCCACCGTTTATATCTGCGATATTGAAATTGTATTTTTTCAACATAGAAAAGAGAACTCTTGCAAGTACCCTATTGGCATTTGCGCGGCCCTTGTTTATATCAATGCCCGAATGTCCTCCTTCAAGGCCATATACTTTGATTTTTAATTCCGTTCCGTATTTTTTGGTTCGTTTTAAAGGTAGATCAATATCAGCTATTCTTCCTCCTGCGCAACCTACCGTAAAATACCCTTCATCTTCAGAATCAATGTTTATCATGGTAGTTGCTTTTAAAGGAGAAATATCAAGAGAATATGCACCTAACATACCAATTTCTTCATCTATTGTAAAAACAAGTTCAAGAGGAGGATGCGGGATATCATCACTGTCGGCAAGAGCTAAACCGATAGCTACGGCAATTCCGTCATCACCTCCTAATGTTGTTCCGTCGGCGGTGATCTCGTTTCCTTTCAGTAAAAGAGGTATAGGGTCTTTTTCAAAATCTATTTCAACCCCCTCTTCACATTCACAAACCATATCAAGATGTCCCTGTATAATAACGGGCGCGCTTTTTTCGTAGTCCTTTGTTCCGGGTACGAAAATAACAACATTACCGCTTTCATCCTGTATATATTTATAACCTTTATCCTCGGCAAATGTTACGCAATAGTCACTGACCGCTTTTGTATTTGTTGAACCTCTCGGTATAGATGAAAGCTTTTCAAAATAATAAAATACTTTTTTCGGTTCTACATTATTCAATATGCTCATATTTATTACTCCTCAAATAAAAACATTTCTTTAAAATACGGAAGTTTGGTAATTTCATTGCAAAACTCCCTCCACTCATCGAGTTTATGCATTTTTCTGCTGTTGTACATGGCAAAAGCATTTTCATACGAGAAGGAACAAGTCCTTTTTTGGTTATAACCCGAAGGTAAAAGTTGTATCATACTGTACCAAAACTGTTTATCCTTGGTTTCAATAAACATTGTTCTCAATTCATTTAAAATATCGATCGTTTTCTTTAATGAATCAATAGCCTTTTCATTCATTTTATCACAGCTGAAATCGGAAATTGTAAATTCTTTGGAATGTATTTTATGCATAGTACTTGTAGAATTTGCTACTGTTCCAACCTTATAAGTATCATACTCTTTCCACCAATATATAGGTGCCGTAATGTCAACGGAAACAAAGATTTGTCTGACAAACTTTCGATGGTCCGAACCTGCTTTACATAAACGTTGAGCAAGATTTAAATCATTTTCTCCAAAGACAAAGTTACCGTTCTCATCCTTATAGCTATCTGATTTTGCCCAACTATTCAGTGGGTTTCGCGCCCCTCGAACAGCATTTTCAAAATTAAATGTTTCAATCTTTTCTAAAAGGATCATTTTAACCTCCGTAAATAAACGGCTTGCTTTCGCAAGCCGTTCCCCGTTTTATTTTATACCAACTGTGTTTTTTATTTTATCGATAATTGAATCTACGCCTTTTTGAGAAATTGCATCCTTGATCTGTTTAATAACAGCATCTATTTGATCGTTCGGAAGATCGACCCCAATGAGTTTTTCAACTGTAGATGTGGGATCTTTAAGAAATTCATTTCTTAAGCTTTCATCCTTAATAATTTTCTCAACAGCTTCTTTGATTTTTTCCGGCATAATTTCACCCTCCTGTTTTAATGAGCTTTAATACCCAATAGTTTTATTGCGTCAACATAGCTTGCAATTCCTTCAACAACTTGCTTAGCAGCCTTCATTGCAAGAACAACAGTCGCAGGTCTGTGTACAACATCTCCTCCTGCAAAAACACCGTTAAAAGTTGTCATTCCGTAGGGTTTATCTTTTGTTATGAGATACCCGTTTTCATTTACTTCTATTCCCTTTGTCGTGGAAATAATTCTTTTGGCGGGCTTAGAGCCTATAGCCACAAGTACTTTATCGGTAGGAATTATAAGTTCCGTTCCGTCGGAATTAACAAGAAGACCTGTAAGTTTGCCATTTTCTCCTACATATTCGATGGGAGTGGTTTTCCACATAAACTTTACTCCGTCGGCAACGGTCATATCATACTCATTTTTCTCGGCGGATATTGATTCAAGCACATCTCTATATGCAACAGTTACTTGTTTTGCTCCCATTCTAAGTGCCGTTCTGGCAGCATCCATCGCAACATTGCCAGCTCCTATTATCAAGACATTATCTCCTTGTGCGACGGGAACTTCATTTCTTTCTACGCTTTTGCTATTGTAAAGAGCGACCATTCTAAGGAAATAATGAGATTGTACAACACCTTCAAGCTCTTTCCCCGGAATATCCAATTCTCGCGAAATTGCGGTACCTGTACCTATAAATATTGCATCAAATCCTTCTTCAAACATGCTGTCAATGGTAATCGTTTTCCCGACAACAGCATTGCATCTGAATGTGACACCCAATTCCGAGATCCTTTTTGTTTCTCTTCTTACAACATCTTTGGGAAGTCTGAATTCGGGAATGCCGTAAAGAAGAACTCCTCCGGGTTCGGCTTCCGCTTCAAACACGGTAACATTAAAACCCATTTTTGCCAAATCACCCGCAACTGTCAGTCCCGCAGGCCCCGAACCAATTACGGCAACGTTTCCTCTTGTTTTGGGTGGAATTTTTTCTCTGATGAGATTCATTTCCGAATCGAAGTCGGCAACAAATTGTTCAAGTTTACCCACATGAATGGCCTTTCCCGCCTTATTCATAACGCAATGTCCCTGACATTGTTTTTCATGAGGACATACTCTTCCGCAAACAGCAGGAAGGTTGGATTTTTCCGCGATAAGACTTCTTGCCTCTCCCAAATTTCCCATAGAAAGTTGATGAATGAATTCGGGAATATTATTTTCTATAGGGCATCCTGTTTTACACCCCGGTTTTTTACAATTTAAACATCTTTTTGCCTCTGCAATAGCTTCTGCCATTGTATACGGCGCTTCATCATACAGCATTTCTGTATTTGCATTGTTTTCGGGCATATAAACTACCTCCTTACAAGCAGAAATTATTCTGTTATTTTTCTTAATTCATTTAAAAGCATATCATTTTCGTCTTTTAAAAGAATACAAAATCTGATAAATCTATCCGATAAAAACGGAAAATCTTCAGCATTTCTTATAAGGATATTCTTTTTAATAAGCTTATCAAAAACGTCTTTTGAGGTCACGCCTTCTTTTAGTATTTTAAGAAGAAAAAAATTAGATTGTGTCTTGTACACATATATATTTTTAAAATCAATAAGAATATCACAGATTCTTTTTCTTTCAGAGCATATAAAAGAACGAGAATTTTTTATAAACTCCTTATCTTTGAACATCGTTTTTCCGCAAAGCTCCGCAAATGAATTAACAGACCAAGAGTCTTTTCTACCGTTAACTGTATCACAAATCTTATTATTGGAGCAAATTGCATAACCAAGTCTCAATCCCGGACAGCAAAAGAACTTTGAAGTGCCTCTTATAACACAGAGATTATCAAACTCATCGGTTAAGGCGACCCCACTTATATTTACATTATCATCGGCAAACTCAACATAGGTTTCGTCTATAAAAACAAATGTATCGGTTTCTCGACATTTTTGGAGTATAATCTTAAGATTTTCTTCGGTCACATAAGTTCCGGTAGGATTGTTCGGATTGCACAGAACAAGCATATCCGTATCGGAATCGATAATTTTTAAAAGTTCATCGATATTCAAAATAAAATCGTCTTTTTCTTGAAGTTCAAAAAGAGAAAAAGCACCGCCGCAATTCTTGATTTCTTTGATATATTCCGAATAAGCGGGAGAAACAACAATACTTTTTTGGGGATTGACAGCCGCAATAAAATGAGAAATAAGTTCGGTGGAACCGTTACCTACGGTTATGTTTTTTGGATTTGCCCCCGAATACTCACCTATCGCCTCTTTTAAGGACAAATAAGCTACATCGGGATATTCGCATATACAATCGATATTATTTGTAATTACATTCCTAACGGAAGAGGGTAAACCCATAGGACTTACATTCCCACTGAAATTTATAATTTTCTCCTTCTCTATTCCGTACATTCTGCTGATTAAATCAACATCTCCACCGTGTATTGTATATTTCATAAACTTAACATCAACCTTTCCTTACTTTAAACATTTTAGTATATATTTAACAAATAGTCAAGCCAAAAATAAATACACAAAAAGGACCGAATTAACGATCCTTTTTTCTTGTTCTGTTACTTTTTGACCTTCTGTTCTTTACAACAACCTGCTTTTCGGCAAATGCTGTTATCCTTGCAGAATTGAATAGTTTTAGTTTGAGTTTTTCGGGATTAATCTTTTCAAGAACTTTGGCAGTATACCATGCGTCATCAAGAGCATTGTGGAAAGGTCGATCGATTTCAAGGTTGCATGCATCAACAGCATTTTTCAATCCTATGACACCGTTTTTATACTGTAAAGCTTTTGTTGCCATAGCCTGTATATCCGTATATTTTATAATGAGTCCTTCCCCTGTCATATTGTAAAAGGAAAGGTTTCTAAACAGCGCTTTAATGTCGCTGCTTCCCCATACACCTAAAACTTCATCGTTTCCTATAAACTCTCTGAATTCGGGATATACCTCTTCAAAATGGGGCTGATTTTTAAAAACAGACGTAGTCAAACCTGTTATCTTTTCAACATACGGATGTATCCTCGGATATATACGAGGCTTTATCAACTGTTCATATTCTTTTGTAATATGATACTCTTCATCAACGGTAACAGCACCTATCTGAATTATCTCAAAACGACATCTCGGGTCTGTTCTGCCCTGTTGTCCTCCAAAATCAAATGCTTGATTAAACTCAAAATCAAGTACGGTCAACATATTTATTTTTCAATAATAGACTTTAAAGTCTGCGTAAAAGCCTGCACGGCTTTTGTGCGATATGAACCTTCTTTATAGGCAATAACCAATGTCCAATCAAGACCGTTTTCATCTATTTTATAGCACTTAGGCTCATTTGAAAGGTTAACATACTTAAGGGTGGTTTCAGGCACAAAAGAGCAACCTAAACCTGCATCCGTTAAAAGTAAAGATGTTTGTATAGAGCCTGTTTCTATAGCAACCTTGGGTTTTACCTCGTCAGCCTGGAAAAGGGAATCTCCGATTTGTCTTATTCTCTGGTCGGGATGTAAGAAAACAAAGGGCTGATCGACAAGTTCACTTATTTTAACATATTTTCCGTTTTTACCGTCATGCACAAGATTTTCGGGGAAGTTGGGGGGAACACATAAAAGAATATTCTCTTTTGTTATTTCCTCGTACTCGATATTTCTGCTTTTGATAGGTAAATTCATAAGGCAAATATCCACTTCACCTCTTTCAAGCATGGTCTCAAGTCTTGATGAAGGTGCCTCCGTTAATGTAAGCTCAATATTGGGATATTGTTTACGGAATTCGGGAAGAACCATAGGAAGAACGGTATCTGCCTTTGAAGGAGTTAATCCTATATTAAGACGACCTATCTTCATATCGGAAATATCATCAAACTTCTTTTGCATGCTTTTCTGAATTTCCATAATTTGAGCCATTGCTTCAAGATAAAGCTCGCCCTCGTATGTTAAGTTTACAGGAGAAGTGCTTCTGTCAAAAAGAGTCACTCCAACTTGTTCCTCGAGTCTGCTTATGTATTGGCTCAAAGAAGGCTGAGAAATAAAAAGCTTTTTGGCAGCTTTTGAAAAGCTTCTTTCTTCTTTAATAGCTTGAACATATTCATAGCTTTTAAATTCCATGTTATAACCTCCGTGTTTTAATATTTTATGATTTGATAGAGCAGTAATTATATATAACATTCCATAATAAATACTTGAACTATCATATTTTTATAGTACAATAAAAATTGGAAAAATGCAAGGATTTTATAACATTTTTTTAAAAAAAGTTACTGTTACTTTCCTATAAAATGTTATTTACTTAACTTTTCGATATATCGGAGGTGTTATTATGAACAGAAAAGAGCAGATCGATCAGCTGATAAGTAAAATGAATGCTGAATCTTTGCAAGCGGTCAAAAGACTCGAAAATCTTTTTGACCCCTATTCATTTGTTGAACTTGGTGCATTTAACGAAAAAGCAGGTGTGGTGACCGGTTATGGTCTTATAAACGGTAAGCAGGTTTATGCATATTGTCAGTGCGGACCTGTGGGAACACAGCATGCCACGAAAATAGGTAAATTGTACAAGCTTGCGACCATGATGGGTTCCCCTATTATCGGTATAATGGATACAGAAGGTGTTAAGGTGTCCGATGGTATAGATGCTCTTGAGGCTTATGGTTCGATTTTTACCAATCAATCCAATGCAAGCGGTGTTGTTCCTCAAATAAGTATCGTACTTGGCGATTGCATAGGTATGAGTTCTTTCATGCCGATTATTGCCGATTTTGTCATAATGCCTAAGACCAATGCAAAAATGTTTATGACAAGTCCTGCCGTTATTCCCGGTGTGGACGGAAGAAAAGAAAGCTACGAATCCATCGGCGGCGGTGAGACCCTTGCAAAGGAAGGTCTTGTACACTGCCTTTGTGAAAACGAGGAAGAATGTCTCGTAAAAGCGAGAAACCTTATCGACCTTCTTCCCGAGAACAACTTGGAAGGAATAGTACCGTCGGAATGCAACGATGACCTCAACAGAACAGATGCTTCTCTTGATTCGATCGTTCCCGAGGGTGCCGAGGAGCCTATCGATGTAAGAAAAATAATCACATCCGTGGCGGATAATAATATTTTTACCGAAATATACAAAGAATATGCTCCAAATATAATTACGGGGTTTGCTAAATTTGGCGGTATAACCGTAGGTATAATCGCAAACAACGGAGTTATAAGAGTTGATGCAACCAAAAAAGCCGCCGAAATGGTCGGAATGTGTGATGCATTTAATATCCCCATTCTTACATTTACCGATATATTGGGATATGAACACACTCTTAAAGCAGAGAAAAAGGGAATAATGAAATATTCCGCAAGACTTATGAGTTACATGACGGCTGCAACCGTGCCGAGAGTAAATATCATACTCAGAAATGCCATAGGAAGTGCCTATTTATTGATGAATTCAAAGCACATCGGTGCGGATATTGTTTATGCATGGCCTTCCGCAATTATTTCAATGATTGAAAAGAATGCGGGAATAGAAGTTTTAAACATTGATTCCGATGAATATGACAGTCGAACAAATCCTTATGCTGTTGCATCCAAAGGATATGTGGATACGGTGATTATTCCTTCAAACACAAGGAAAAGAATTATTTCCGCCATGAATATGCTCATTACAAAAAGAGATGCTCAACCCGTAAGAAAGCATTCGAGTATTGAGTATTAAGGAGCGATCAAATGAATAATCTGTTTTTACTTGCACGTAATATACAATCGCAGGATAATGTTTCTCTTGCAATAAGCACCACACTTTTGGGAATGCTTGTGGTCTTTATGGTGCTTATAATCATTTGTGCCGTACTTTACATTTTTAAATTTGTGGCATATTTAAACGAAAAAAAGGCCGAAAATTTAAAATCGGAAGTTGTTAACAATTCTTCCGAAACAATCGTTAAACCCGAGGCAGAGTCGGAAAATAATGTTCAAAGCACACCAGACTACAGCTTGATTGCCGTTATAACAGCTGCAATAGCTGTTCAGGAAAACACAAGTCCGGATAAATTGGTCATAAGAAGCATAAGAAAATCAAGCGGTTGGAATCAAGAAGCACTTCACGAACAGCATACTACCATAATATGAGGAGGTAATTATAAATGAAAAATTATAAAATTACAGTTAACGGAGTTTCTTACGATGTTCAGGTTGAGGAAGCAGGTTCTGTTGCTCCCGTAAATACTGCCCCCGTAGCTGCGGCACCGGCTCCGAGCCCCGCTCAAAACAAACCTGTCACCGAATCTGCGCCCTCCTCTCCTGCCCCTACGGGTTCGGGTTCGGCAAAAGTTACTTCACCTATGCCCGGTAACATTCTTGACATAAAAGTTAATGTTGGAGATAAGGTTGAGGCAAATCAGTGTGTAATTATACTTGAAGCTATGAAAATGGAAAATGAAATAGTTTCACCCTATGCCGGAACTGTAGCCTCGGTAAACGTTTCAAAGGGACAAACAGTATCCTCGGATGATGTTCTAATAACGATTGCCGAATAAAAAGGGAGTGGCAAAACATGAATTTTCAGACATTTATTGAATCTATTGTCGAATTTTTTTCCAATACGGGTTTTGCTCAATTCGTTCAAGGCGACAATTGGAAATTTCTTATAATGATAGCGGTAGCTTGTTTTTTCCTTTATTTGGCAATTGTAAAGAAATTTGAACCTCTTCTGCTTCTACCTATTGCTTTCGGTATGCTGCTTGCAAACTTGCCTATGTCGGGTTTGATGAATGAACCCACCAAAGAGACAGTAACAGTTTTGACTCCCATTATGGATCAACTCGGTAATATGGTCAATTTGGGAGCTGCTCAGATCGACGGTCAAACCGTATCAAACGGTGGATTGCTTTGGTACATTTATCAAGGAGATGTGTTGGGACTTTTTCCTCCTCTTATTTTTCTTGGTGTTGGAGCACTTACCGATTTCGGTCCATTAATAGCAAATCCTAAAAGTCTTCTTTTGGGTGCGGCAGCTCAGTTTGGTATTTTTGCCGCATTTATAGGCGCTCTTGCCTTGGGTTTTACTCCTCAGGAAGCCGCATCTATAGGCATTATCGGCGGAGCTGACGGACCTACAGCAATATTTACAACAACACAGCTCGCTCCCGGTTTACTTTCAAGAGTTACGGTTGCCGCATATTCGTACATGGCTCTTATACCTATCATCCAGCCGCCTATTATGCGTGCACTCACAACAAAAAAAGAAAGAGCAATTAAAATGGACCAGTTACGAGTTGTATCAAAAAAGGAAAAAATTCTTTTTCCGATAGTAACATCAATTTTGGTAATTTTACTTGTTCCCGACACTGCCTCGCTTGTGGGTATGCTTATGCTCGGAAATCTTTTAAGAGAAAGCTGTGTTACGGATAAGCTTGCACATCATGCTTCTGAATCCCTTATGTATATCATAAGTATATTTATAGGTATTTCCGTTGGTGCTACCACAAGAGCCGATACATTTCTTCAAAAAGAAACATTGTTTATACTTGTTTTGGGTCTTTGCGCTTTTGCATTTTCAACCGCTGCAGGTGTGATTTTTGGTAAAATAATGTGTAAGCTGACCGGTGGAAAAGTAAATCCTTTAATTGGCGCAGCAGGAGTTTCCGCTGTTCCTATGGCGGCAAGAGTAGCACAGAATGTCGGCAAAGAGGAAAACCCCAACAATTATCTTCTTATGCACGCAATGGGACCCAATGTTGCCGGTGTTATAGGTTCTGCCGTTGCATCGGGTATTTTTCTTCAGCTTTTTAAATAAATCGGAGGTATTTTATGAGTAAGGTTAAAATTTGTGATTGTACATTAAGAGACGGTCAGCAATCTCTGATAGCCACAAGAATGAGAATAGAAGAAATGCTTCCTATGCTTGGAAAGCTCGATCAAATAGGATTTCATGCTCTTGAAGTGTGGGGTGGCGCTACTTTTGATTCTTGTTTGCGCTTTCTTAAGGAAGATCCCTGGGAAAGACTGAGAACATTCAGATCGAATATAAAAAACACAAAGCTCCAAATGCTTTTAAGAGGACAAAACATTCTCGGTTATAAACACTATCCCGATGATGTTGTGGAAATGTTTGTAAGAAAAAGCATTGAAAACGGAATTGATATTATAAGAATATTTGATGCACTAAATGATGCAAGAAATCTTGAGACTGCCGTTAAGGCAACAAAAGCCGAAAATGCACATGCTCAGCTTGCAATAAGCTATACAACATCTAAGGTACATACACTTGAATATTTTGTTGAGCTTGCAAAAAGATATGAAAGTATGGGTGCGGACAGTATATGCATAAAGGATATGGCAGGTCTGCTTTTGCCTAAACCCGCATATGAACTGGTTAAAGCCCTCAAAGAAAATGTTTCGGTTCCGATAGAAGTTCACAGCCACTATACAAGCGGAGTTGCCGCTATGACATATTTAAAGGCAATAGAAGCAGGTGCGGATATTATTGATACGGATATGAGTCCTTTGAGCATGGGTACCGCACAACCTGCAACCGAGGTCTTTGTCGGAACTCTTGCAGGCACAGATTATGACACGGGCTTAGATTTGGAAAAGCTTTCCGAAATATCGGCTTATCTTAAAACCATAAGAGAGAGCGCTCTTGAAAGCGGTCTTTTAAGCACTAAGGTTTTGGGTGTTGATATTGCAACCCTTCGTTATCAAGTTCCGGGCGGAATGTTGTCGAACCTTGTATCACAATTAAAAAACGCAGGAGCCGAGGATAAATACGAAGAGGTTCTGAAGGAGATTCCTCGAGTAAGAGAGGATCTCGGGTTTCCTCCCCTTGTTACACCTTCAAGCCAAATTGTAGGTACACAGGCTGTGTTTAATGTTCTTATGGGTGAAAGATATAAAATGATTCCCAAAGAAACCAAGGATATCGTAAAGGGCATGTATGGTGCTACCCCTGTTCCTATTTCCAATGAAATAAGAAAGAAAATTATCGGTGATGAAGAACCTGTTACCTGTAGGCCGGCTGATTTGTTAAAACCCGAGTTGCCCGCCATAGAAGCTAAAATGCATGACTATAAGGAAAAGGAAGAAGATGTTTTATCTTATGCTCTTTTCCCTCAGCAGGCTCTTGATTATTTCAGATTCAGAAAAGCTCAAAAAATAGGTGTTGATCCTAATCTTGCCGATGCAAGCAATAAGGTTTATCCTATATAAATTTTTTTCACATTTTATTTAACCCTCCAAACCGATGTTTCCAGACAACGGTTTGGAGGGTTTTGTTATTCTTAAGATGATAATATGTCGCCGTATAATAAAAAACAAGCTATTCCCCAAATGCCGAGTAATAGCCTGTTTTTATTATTGTGTATCAGCATTTCTTTTAGCTAATTGATTAGTTTGATCCATCTTTGTATATATGGCAGCAATAACTTTGACTTCCATAGCTGTTTCATCAACGATAAAATAGATGTAGTAATTCTTTACCAATATTTTTCGTACTCCCAAAGCTCCCCAGGGTTGTTCATCAATAGGTTTTATACTTTTAGGCATAAATGACAGCTTGTTTATTTCGTCAATAAAATTTTGCTGTAAGTTTAATGCCGCTTGTGGTGAAACAAGCTCGTTTGCAATATACAAAACAATATTTCTGATGTCCTGCTGTGCTTCGGGAAGAATAATTAGCTTGTAAGTATCAGACATAGGACTTCAATATCTCCTGCTTTAAAGAGTCAAAAAATTCATCCGCAGGCATACCTTCGCCTGCTTTCGCCTGTGCCAGACCCCGTGCCATTTTTGCATCGAATTCTTCCTTTGACATATCTTCCAAAGGTGTAGGTCTGTTTGTAGGTATCGACGGACGAAAAGGAAGTCCGTTCCATAAAATGATTTGTCTGTAGAACATATTTATGCCGTTTGATGCGGAAATACCGAGATTTGAAAGTATAGCTTCTGCCTGCTGCTTGATTTCGGGTTCGACCCGTGCCGTAACATTACTGCTTTTGATTGCCATAATAAAAACTCCCTTCGTCTTTTTATTTATTATAGCACAATGTATGTCAGAGTGCAATACATTTTATCGAATCAACCCATAATTTCTTATCGAGTCATCATATAATTACATCTATAAAATTATATAAAACAATGCAAGAAAATACGCAGAACAACACGAGTAAACACGCATCCGTATTTTTAAGTGCTTGAGCTGTCTCAAATAACCACTCATTATGGTAATCATAATTATCTTTACTCCACCAATCCAAAAGATTGCTTAAAATTGTTTTATCATCTTCTATACTTGTGCAGGCATAGTATCCTTACGCCCAAAAATGTCTATTTCCAAACTTATACTTTAAGTTTGCGTGTTTGTCGAATATCATTAATGCACTTTTCCCCTTGAGATATCCCATGAATTGTGATACACTTAATTTAGGCGGAATACTTACTAACATATGTATATGGTCTGGCATTAGATGTCCTTCTATTATTTCTACACCTTTGTAACTACACAGTTGTTTCAATATATCTCGTATACTCGCTTTATACTGATTATATATTATTTTTCTTCTGTATTTCGGTGTAAATACTATGTGATACTTGCACATCCATTTCGTATGTGATAAACTATTTTCTTTTTTGCCATAAAACTCACCTTTCTTTCGTTATTGATAAGACTTGAACAACCTTATTATAACAAATTGGTGAGTTTTTTTGTATAACATTCTACGCGCACCCGCATAGCGGGTGGTTTAATGTTTCGCTTCACTCAACGGAGTCACGACCCCATAATCAGAAAGCGCAAGCACATAAATGCCCGCACTTACAACACTTTTTTACATAACATTTAGAACATGCCATTTTAAAAGTATTCATTCACATAATAATACCACTTACTGTGTCAAATCCCGTAAGAGCTAACTATTTTACGTAACAAAGATAATCGCTTCATAGCTATGGATATGCCCTCGAGTCTTTTCACTGTCTGCGAGAACATTAACCAAATATGCGAATGATTAATTAAATCAGTGTTTCTCTAATAATATATTGTTTTGCAGGCA
>DFJD01000076.1 GCA_002372875.1 Clostridiales bacterium UBA3680 | reverse complement strand
GAGATCATACATATAACCGTATCCTCTCTTATAGACGACTCGGCTTTAACAGCCAAAAGGGCGCTTGAAGATGATGCAGGTCTCAGAGAGTATGTGCATATAGTGGATTCAAAAAATATTTCCGCAGGTCTCGGAGTGATAGTTGCCGAGGCGGTGGCGGAAAGAAAAAGAAATATGTCCGTGGAGCAGATAATAGACTCTGTAAATACCCTTATTCCCTCGGTGCATACCGTCTTTTTATGTAATACCACCTATCATATGCGTTTTAACGGAAGAGTGGGAAAGAACCTTAACGAGGTTTGCAGAAGGCTTTCGATCTATCCCGTTTTTGAAATTGTAAAGGGTAAAATAGAGCTGAAAAAGGTTATGGCCGGCGGATACAGATCCGTTATTAACAGGTTTATATATCATCAGCTCAAAAAGAATAAAAATATAAATAAGAACCAACTCTACATTGTGCACACAAATGCCGATATAGACACGATCACCGACATACAGAAGGAAATAGAGAAAACCTGTCACTTCGAAAGGGTGAACGTTGTTCGTGCATCTGCTACAATAAGCGGAAATGCGGGGCCGGGAATGGTAGGAATGGTGTATACCGGCTGACCTTAAAGATCTCAACGAAAAATCGGTATAAGAGACGGTCTTGAAAAAAAGGAGGAAAATGTATGGAATGTATTTTGATTGTTGATGATGACAAAACTGCGCTTGCTACGGCAAGGACTGTTTTAAGTGACAAATATAAGGTGGTGCCCGTTATGCACGGCAGACAGGCGCTTGAGTATCTGTCAACAAATAACTGCGATCTTATATTGCTTGATGTGAATATGCCCAATATGAACGGCTTTGAGGTGCTTGAAAAGATAAGACAAACAAAGGGGGCAGAGAATATTCCCGTTATATTTCTAACGGCTGATTCTGATGCGGATATGGAAACAAAATGTCTTGACCTGGGGGCGATAGACTTTATAGCAAAGCCCTTTGTACCCGGAGTTATGCGTTCGCGTATAGCAAGAGTGCTCGAGCTTGAAAGTCTCAGACGAGGTCTTGCAAACAGACTTGCCCAAAAGACACAGGAGGCAAGCTTTATGAAGGAAAAATCTTCCAAAGACCCTCTTACGGGGCTTTGGAACAGAACGTACACCGAAAAGGCGGTAAATCTCTACCTTGAGGAAAATTCAAAGGGTGCCTTTGTAATGATAGATATGGACAACTTCAAAGCCATCAATGATGTTTACGGACATGTTGCCGGAGATGAGGTGCTTATCGAATTTGCAAGAACAATGGAGAAATATTCCGACGATCAAAATATTCTTTGCAGAATAGGCGGAGACGAGTTTGTCATATTCGTAAAAGGAGAGACCGACAGAAAACAGCTTGAAGATTTTTCAAAAATGATAATATCAAGCCTTGAAGAAGAATTTGCGAAAAAAGGCTACAAAAACAACGCTTCCGTTTCTATAGGCATTGCCGTGGCACCGGAGGACGGACTTAATTTTTCAACACTTTACAATGCCGCAGACAAGGCGCTTTACATAGTGAAGCAAAGCGGAAAAGGTGCATTTCATTTCTTTGATGAAAAGGACAACAAAAAAAGCGGCACGGCAGTTTACGGCATAGACTATGTTACGGATGTACTTAACAGAACGGACAGCGGTTTTGGCGCATACATAACAGATTATGACGGTTTCAGAAATATATACAACTATATTCGCCGCCAGCTTGACAGAACGGATATAGAGGCACAGATGCTCTTATTCACCTTAGGTTCGGACACTGATATGGATGAAGAGGGTATGGATAAGTCTGTTACCTCCCTTGAAAAAATAATATACAGTAACATTAGACATTCGGATGTTGCCACAAGATATTCCGACAGACAGGTGCTTGTGATGGTCATAAACGCAAATGCCAAAAACTGTAATGACGTTGCCGAGAGAATATGCAGGATATTTAACGAAGTTCCCGAAAACGGAGATAAGAGCATTCAGTTTAAAATGACAGAAATAAGCAAGGTTGGCATTTTGGGACTTAAGGGGTGATGATGCGTGATCTATACGGTGACTCTTAATCCCTCGCTTGATTACTATGCAAACTCCCCCGCAATAATAAAAGGCGGAATAAACAAAATATCATCCGAGAGATTTGTTTGCGGAGGAAAGGGAATAAATGTGTCCATTATCCTCTCCCGTTTCGGAATTGAATCTGTTGCGACGGGATTTTTGGGCGGCTTTACAGGTGACGAAATAGAAAGAAAGCTCACCGAAGAGGGCGTAAAAACCGATTTTGTAAGGCTCGAAAACAAGACCTCAAGAATTAATTTCAAGCTTTTCGGAGCGAAGGAAACGGAGTTTAACGCAGAGGGACCCGAAGTGGACAGTCAAGAGGTGCAAATGCTTTTGTCAAAGCTTGACAACGTGACCGAGGAAGATATTGTCGTTGTTTCGGGGTCGGCACCAAAAGGTGCGGATAACGATATTTACGCCGTAATGACGGAAAAATGCAATGAAAAAGGTGCAAAGGTTTTCGTTGATGCAAGAAGAGCGTATCTTACCAATGCCGTAGAGAAAAGACCCTACCTTATTAAGCCCAATGAAAAGGAACTGTGCGAAATAGTGGGCAAGACCTCTCTGACAGACGAAGAAATAATAAAATATGCCCGAAGGCTGAGGGAAATGGGAGCTGAAAATGTTATCGTTTCTCTCGGAGAAAAGGGTGCTGTTCTTGTAAACGGAGCTTTGCGGCCGATAAAAGCAAAAGCTCCCATAGGCGAGGTAAAGAGTACGGTCGGCTCGGGAGACTCCCTTTTGGGCGGTTTCATAGCAGGACTTAAGCTCTACGCAGATGAAGAAAAGGCATTTAAACTTGCCGTGGCAACAGGCACGGCTACCGCATTTTCGGAGGGACTTGCGACGAAAAAAATGATAGATGCGGTAGTTACCATAATGAATATATGACAGCATATTTAAAAAAACACGGATTTGACAATCTTTTTTTTGCCGCAGCGGCCTGTTCGGCTTTCTGCTATTTGAACGAATTCAGATATGTGGCATTTGGCTGGGGCTTGCAGGCACTTATTACATTTATACTTTTTTGGTTTTTCTTTGGCAAGACTTCGGATATGGTAGAAAAAAAACACCCGAACGAGGCCGCAAAGAAAAATATCCTTGCCGTAAATATTTTTTCGGCACTTATGACTTTTTGTTGTGCGGCATATTATACCGTTAAGCCTATGGAACTTGAGGGCGTTCATGAAAATGCATATTTTGTCTTTGGCGGTATATGCGTGCTTGTGGGTTGCTTTGTGTTCATAAGAAGACTTATGACGCTCGTTTTTCGCTTTACGGAGGGAAAAATATCCTCGGTGAAGGAGTACCCGAAGGTTTCTTCAAAAAAAGTATTTGCACTGTCCTTTTTTGTGCTTCTGCTTGGATTCGGGTTCTATTACGCACTTAAATTTCCCGGTTATCCCACAAGAGATACCCTCGATCAGGTGCTTATGTCCATAGAGATGAAAAAGCTTGTGACCCACCACCCCGTTATTCACACAAAGCTTTTAGGCTACATTTATGTTTTGGGTATTGCCCTTTTCGGAGATGAAAGAGGGGGGATCGGCCTTTATACGGCGGTGCAGGTGGTTTTCTATGCGGCCTGCAATGCTTATCTTGTCAGCACCATGTATGCTACGGGCTTTAAAAAAAAGTTTTGGGTAGCAACTCTTGTTGTAAATGCGATTTTTTCGCCTATCGGCTACTTTACCATAGTCGATTGCAAAGATGTTTTTGCCGCAGGAGGCATGATAGTCTTCCTTTGCTGTTTGTGGCGAATTTTGAAAGGTAAAAGCGAGAAAAAGGACGATGCTCTTCCGTGGTATAAGAAAAATTACTTTAACGACAGATTTTTTGAGTACTTGGGCGTATTTGTATTCGGTCTTGTTACGGCACTGTTTCGTTCGGGAGGAAAATATGTGATACTTGCGACCTTCGTGATGTCACTTATTTTGCTTTACCGTAAAAATAAGAGGATAATTGCCCTTATTGCGGCAATAATTCCCTTGACCTATTATATACAAGGTCCTATCTATACCGACAGGTGGAAAGCGGAGGTACTTACCGGAGGGAAAAAAGACCATATTGAGATGCTTGCCGTTCCCGTAATGCAGGTGGCAAGTGTTGTTGCCTCGGGGGCGCCTCTTACCGAAAAGGAAAGACAGCTTATAGAATTTTATGCCGACGAGGACACAATAAGGGAAACATACTATAAAGATGTAATGCTTGCCGACGGCATAAAGGAAATAATGAAGAAAAAGCAGCTTTACGAGGCACCGGAGCATATAGAGAAAAATGCGACCGATTACCTAAAGCTTTATGTTGCTTTGGGGCTGAGACATCCGGTCATGTATGTACGACAGTGGGTACTTCAAACTTCTTCCTACTGGATGCCGGGTTGCTTGAGTATGGTTTACTTTTCTGACAGGTTCAATGTTCATCTTATGGATGAGCTTCCCGATTTGACGATATTCGGCTATAAAGCGGAGGAACGAGTTTTGTGGCTTCTCGACCTGTACAAAAAGATACCCGTTTTGGGAATAATTTACGAAATGCCC
>DFJD01000105.1:7063-21486 GCA_002372875.1 Clostridiales bacterium UBA3680 | reverse complement strand
CTTGCGCTAAATACCATTACAACGCCGAAGCATACAAGCAAAAGCACACAGAAAACTATGATATAATCCATACTTCCTATGGCATATATTTCTTTGTTATCTTTTCTCATATTATCACCCGTTCATACGGTTAACATAGTCTTTAAACAACTTTCCTCTTTGTTCGTATGAGTCAAACATATCCCAACTTGCGCAGGCGGGAGACAAAAGAACACAGTCGCCCTTTTCGGCATTTTCGGCACATAAATCTATTGCCTGTTCAAATGTTTCCGCTCTTTTATAAGCTGTGATACCTGCTTTTTCAAGGGAAGCTTCTATTTTGTCGGCTACGGCGCCTATTGTTGCCGTAAACTTCACTCTGCCTTTAAAATAGCTTATCCATTCATCAAACTCGGAGCCCTTGTCGTAGCCACCTGCAATAATACATATGGGGCTTTTCATTGCAAGAACCGCTTTTATTGAAGCATCGGGGTTAGTTCCTTTAGAGTCGTTGTAATACTTTACACCGTTTACCTCTTTGACAAACTCAATTCTATGCTCTACAGCTTTAAAGTTGCGTAATACTTCTCTTACGGTGTCTAAGGGTACTCCCACGGAAACCGAGGCAGCTATTGCAGCCATGGCATTTTCAACATTATGGTCTCCGAGAATATTGAGTTCGTCTATATCGATAACCTTTTCATTTAAAGATAAGGTATTTATATAGATAGAGTTTTCATCGGAATAAACTCCGTCTTTAATTTGTCCGCCAAGCGAGAAGAAAATGACCTTAGCATTTGTTTTTTGAGCCATTGCCCTTGTAGCCGTATCGTTGTAGTTAAGGACACAATAATCCTCCGCAGTCTGATTTTCAAATATTCTTTCTTTTGCGGCAATATAATTTTCAAGGGTGTGATGCCTGTTAAGATGGTCGGGTGTTATGTTGAGCACAAGAGAAACTTTGGGCACAAATTTATGTATGGTCTCAAGCTGAAAGCTTGATAACTCTGCCACAACAATGTCTTCTTCTTTTGTTTCAAGGGTAATGTCGGCGAAAGGTGCTCCTATGTTTCCGACAACATATGTGTTTTTATATTGCTTTGTTATCTCCCCTATAAGTGTGGTGGTGGTGGTTTTTCCGTTTGTACCTGTAACACCTATAATGGGAGCTTTGCAGAAAAGAAAAGCAAGCTCTATTTCTCCGAGTACGGGGATACCCGCTTTTTTTGCTTCTTCTATAAAGGGCAAATCCGTAGGAACGCCCGGACTTAGAACAACACAGTCAAAATCCGTAATAATACCATCGGGATTTTTTCCTAAAAAGAGGCTAAAGCCCTCTTTTCTCAGTTGTTCGCACTGTTGACCGAGCTTTTCTTCTTGTTTACTGTCTTGCAATGTAACCTCGGCTCCAAGCTTTTTTAAAAGAGTTGCCGCGGAAATACCGCTTTTTGCCATTCCTACAACCAATATCTTTTTATTTTTAAAATCCATTTTCAGCCTCCAAAAAATATACTACCCGCACTTAAAGCCCCTATTACGCAGGCAACGGCGGTTACTATCCAGAAAAGCTGAACAACCTTTATTCCGAGCATCCCACCCTCTTCAAAATGATGATGAAGAGGTGCCATTCTGAATATTCTTTTTCCGTGAGTAAGCTTAAAATAGCCAACCTGCAATATAACGGAAACCGACTCGCTTACATAAATGATACCTACTATGACAAGCATCACGGGCATTTTTGTAAGCACGGCAACACAGGCTACAAGACCGCCTAATGCAAGCGAGCCCGTATCTCCCATAAATACAGAGGCTTTATGACTGTTATAAAGCAAAAATCCGAGAAGTGAGCCGATAGCTGCGGTAGTTACTCCCATAAGAGATTTACATACAAAAAACGCCAATGCGCTGAAGAAAGTCATTACAATGACTGTAACGCCCGATGCAAGGCCGTCTAAACCATCTGTAAGATTTACGGCATTTACGGTACCAACCATTACAAAGAAAAGAAAAGGTGCGTATAAAAAACCAAGGTCTATGTAGGTATTTACAAATGGTATAAAAATGTCTGTGCCAAGGTCGGTATATTTGGTAATGTAAAAATAAAACGCTATTGTAACAATAAGCTGAAATACAATTTTTTGCCAAGCCCTAAGACCCAATGAACGTTTTTTTACAACTTTGATATAGTCATCAATAAAGCCCACAAGACCGTAGGCAAGGGTTATCACCACCGTAACAACGGCATTTGAGTTAAGCCTTGTAAAAATGAGAGAACATATTGCCAATGCCGGCAAAAATATTATTCCTCCCATTGAAGGTGTACCCTGCTTTTTAAGATGAGATTTAGGACCTTCGTCTCTGACATTCTGTCCGAAATTTTTAAGAAACGGTATAAACAATTTGCCAAGAATCGCACTTATTGCAAATGCTGTCAGAAAAGACAAACATCCCATTAAAGCCTCGTTATTCATTATCATTCTTCCTTATCTTTTTTCTTTGCCTTTATAGTTTTTGGGATAAATATAAACTATATACTGCTCACAGTAGCCGCTTGATATCTCATCGTAAGTAAAAGCTCCCGTAGGATTTTTACCGCTGTCTGCGGTATAATATTTATCTCCCTGTCTGCCTCTTACCATAATATAATGTTTTCCTCCACCGCTTGCCCATGCCTGTTTATCTGTTACAAACAACGCAACCCCGTTATTGTCAAGGCAATTATCAAGGGTCTCTTTTTTTGCACTTTGCCAGGGTTCAAGCCCGGTAGGAAAGCCTGCCATCGCGGCAAGTCTTGCCTGTGAAGTGGAATATAAAACGTTTCCGTACCATGCCCCGTTACCTATAAGCAGATTTGCTGCAAGAGCACACTCCGGAGGCGAAACCGTAACGCCAGACAGGGTCGAAAGAGCCATGGCAAGTGAACAGACTCCGCAGGCACTCGCTCCCCAGCTTCCACTGCCGTATGTTGCGGAAGAGCTTGTTATCGAGCCTATTCCGCCAATTCCCCAATCAAGCACGATAGGTGCTGATACGGCCTGTTCGGAATACATAAAATCATCTACCTGTTCTTCCCCTTCAGCCTCGTCTGCCAAGGAGGCATCATCTTGCTTGAGCTCGGGCTCGGATGATGAGTCCTGCTGAGATTGCTGTGCTTTTTCTGCCGAAAAAAGATTGGAGAAAAAGTCGGGAAATTCGGATTTGGGAGCATTATATCTTCCCTCATTTTTATTGGTCTGTATATTTTCGTTATCTTTTTCTTCCGTTTTTTTATCTGCGGTTTTATCCGAAGTATCAGACTGTATCTGCTGTGAACTATCTTCTTTCACCTGTTCGGAATGGGTCGGAGCTGCCGACGGAGAATAAGTCTCGGCCTCATAATCGGGCATGGCACCTCCTGCACACGAATAGTTATCGGGCCATGCATGACCCCATTGGCTCCAATGAACTGTCCCATAACCGTTGATTTTTATAAATTTATCGTTTTCATAGGCACAACGGTCAAGCTCGGTATTATCCCCAACATAAACGGCAAGTGCCTTGATGTAGGATTCGTTGCTTTGTGCAACAAGCCCTTCAAGGGTCGGCCAAAGGCCCGAAAAGCTGCCCTTTGTGCCGTAAAGCTTACCATCGGTGTTAAAGTAAATATCGGGAAGAACCATTTTCTTTTTTCCCGAATTCTGTGATAAGACCGTAGTGGTTTCGGTCGTCATATCCGATGTTGTCTCGGATGTCTTTCTTGTTTTTTCTTTTTTTTGTACTTTGCTTTCCGCAACAGTATCACTTTGCTTATTGCTGCTTAACTGTGCTATGCCGAAGGCTGTAACAGAGCCAAAGATCATAGTCAGTCCCCCGTATAGGATGTAGGTTGCCGCCTTGGTTTTAAAAATATGTTTAAATTCGGACATCTTTACTCCTGTTTCAAAAATTCCGTTATTTCTTCAAAGTGCATTCCCCTTGATGCCTTTAAAAGAATTGTCGTACCCTGTTTTAAAATGCTGCCTGCCTGTTGAAAAAATGCCTGTTTATCTTTAAAATAAAACACATTTTCAAGACCGGTTTTCTGTGCCGCATCAAAACCGTATTTACTGAGTTCCCCGATAAAGACAATCTTCTCAATGCCGTATTTAACGGCAAGCACACCCATATCGGCATGCATTTTTGCGGAATAATCTCCAAGTTCAAGCATATCTCCCAATATTGCGCATTTTTCGGTATCAGCATTTTTTAAAACGTCAAGTGCCGCTGTTACAGAAGCAGGATTGGCATTATAAACATCGTTTATTATTGTATATTTTTCGGTGTTTATAATATCCATGCGCATTTTCGTGGGTTTAAAAGTCTCGATTCCTCTTTTTATCTGCTCGGAGTTTAATCCGAATTGCTCGGCAACAAGTGTTGCAGCAAGTGCATTTGAAACCATATGCTCACCCGGAACGGGAACTGTTACCGAAAAATCGTTATTTTTTGTATGTATATCGCAATCAATACTGATTATCGAATTTCTTTTGATGTTATCGGCATATGCCGCGCAATCTTTATTTTTCAGGGAAAAATACTGTATATTGTCATATTTTTCCTTGACGGTAATAAGCATATCATCGTCACCGTTCAGTATTTTGACCTGAGACGGATTTGATTGAAATATCTCGCATTTCGCCTTTAAAATGCCCTCTCTGGACCCTAAATTTTCTATGTGTGATACTCCTACGTTCGTGATCACGCTAACATCCGGTAACGCCATTTCGGTCAAATTGCTTATTTCGTTGAAATGGTTCATACCCATCTCAATGACCGCACACTCATCATCTTCATTAAGACGGAAAAGTGTAAGAGGCACACCTATATCGTTGTTGAAATTTCCTTCTGTTTTAAGAGTTTTGTACTTTTGAGAAAGCACATTTGCAATAATGTCTTTCGTGGTGGTTTTTCCCGTTGAGCCTGTGATACCCACCACTTTAACATCAAGGGATTTTCTGTGGAAAAGAGCAAGCATGCCCAAAGCTTTACGTGTATCGCTGACCCTTACAAAAGGAACATCATACACTTCATCTCTGTGACTTATTACAGCCACAGCACCTTTTTTTACAGCTTCGGAAATAAAATTATGCCCGTCAAAATTTTCTCCTTCTATGGGAATAAAGAGCATACCATTTTGTACGGTTCTTGTATCTGTGGATATTCCGTTAAAAGAAAGGTCTTGACCTACAAGTTCGCCGTTAACAGCCAACGCGACCTGTGACAGAGTCATTTTCATTTTTCAGCCTCCCTTTGTTCAATGGCTTTTGCCGCTTCTTCACGATCGTCAAACCTTATTGTCCTGTCTTTGAATATTTCGTAATTTTCATGACCCTTACCTGCAATAATAACGGTATCATCGGGCTTTGCAATGTTAATTGCTCTTACAATCGCTTCTTTTCTGTCTGTTATTTTTTCGTAATTGCTTGTTACAGCCTTTACGGCAGGTTCGATATCGTCAATTATTTTTTCGGGCACTTCCGTTCTGGGATTATCGGAGGTAATTATTGTAAAGTCTGAAAGTCTTCCGCTTATATCGCCCATTTTAGGTCTTTTCGTTCTGTCTCTGTCGCCTCCGCAACCAAATACGGTTATGACACGACCTTTTGTGAATTCACGTACCGCCTTTATAATGTTTTCAAGACCATCGGGAGTGTGCGCATAATCCACTATAACATTGAAACCAAGATTATTTTTAACTGCCTCTATTCTTCCCGGAACGCCCTTCACCCTTGAAAGTCCTTCTTTTATTATATCCATGGGAACTCCTATCCCGTGAGCACAGGCAATGACTCCGAGAGCATTGTAAAGAGTAAAACGGCCGGGAATACCTATGGAAAAGCTGTAACGTTCTCCGTTAAGAAGCACATCAAAATCTATTCCGTCTGGTCGATATACTATGTTGTCTGCTTTAACATCCGCATCATTTTCAACGGCAAATGTGGTTATATCACATTTTGCTCCGTCCATTATTTTTTCTGCCCAAGGGTCATCCGCATTTATAAAGCCTTTTTTACACATTTTGAAGAGCCTTGCCTTCGCTTTGCAATACTCTTCCATGGTTTTATGGAAATCAAGATGATCTTGAGTAAGGTTTGTAAAAACAGCCCCTTCAAATTCTATTGCATCTACCTTGTTAAGCTGAAGGCTGTGAGATGACACTTCCATTACCACATCATCTACACCCTCGTCAGCCATCATTGCAAGCATTTTCTGAAGTTCGACGGTGTCGGGTGTGGTGCTTGTGGCAAAATCTATATCTCTTTTTTGTCCCCCTATTCTTATTTCGATCGTGCCGATAACGCCCACCTTTTTGTTATAGGCAGACAATATGCTCTCAAGAAAATACGTTGAGCTTGTTTTGCCGTTAGTACCCGTAATGCCGAGCATACGAAGTTTTTTGGAGGGATGATCGTAAAGGCGGTCGGATATGAAATTAAGTGCCACCCTTGAGGATCTTACGGAATATACGGTCATATCCGAGGGGATATTGTTTGTTTCCTCTTCGATAACGACTGCTCTGCAACCGTTTTTATAGGCAGAGGAAATAAAACTGTGACCATCCACGGTCATTCCCTTTATACATACAAATAAGGACCCTGCCTTTGCTTTTCTTGAATCTATCGTAACAGATGCTATTTCCGTGTTTTCATCACCGCACAAGAACTTTGCATCCGTGTTTTTCATCAATTCTTTTATTATCATATTATGCCTCCGAAGACAAATTGGTTGACGGAAACACTGTTTAAATAATCGGTGTTCCCATATATTTACACACAACTCATTGCATTATACAACTTTTTCCCTTTATTGTCTATATCAAAAAATAAGATTGACAATGATTTTTTTGTTTAGTAGAATGAAATAAAGGATGTGATATAATGAGAGTAAACAACGTTTCCCTTGCCGCTGTGGGTGTGAAAATGAGTCAGTATCCCGATGATAATAAGCCCGAGGTCGCTTTTGCGGGAAAATCGAACGTAGGGAAAAGTTCGCTTATAAACAGTATGATATACCGAAAAGCCCTTGCAAGAACAAGTCAAAGCCCCGGAAAAACAAGAACAATAAATTTTTACGATGTTGAAAACACACTTTATTTTGTTGATCTGCCCGGATACGGCTATGCAAGAGCATCAAAAAGCGAAATTGCGAAGTGGAATAAGGTCATAGAAGATTATCTGAAAAAAAGACGATCCCTTGCGGCTATTATATTACTTATAGATATAAGACATGAGCCGGGAAAAAATGACATAACAATGTATAACTGGTTGAAATATTACGGCTATGAAATTATTATCGCCGCAACAAAATCAGATAAAATAAAACGTTCTCAGCTTGATAAACATATATCGGTAATAAGAAAAACCCTTGAGCTTGAAAAGGATGACATTATCATTCCCTTTTCAAGCGAAACAAAATCAGGAAGAGATGAGCTTTGGGAAGAAATTGAAAAAATTTGTGGTATAAAACAGTAAATTTACACTTGTATATATTGCCTTAATATGATACAATGTATGCATAAAATAAACTTACTTTGAAGTAAAGCAAAAGGAAGTGATCGTTTTGTTCAATAATTACGCTGTCATAGATGAAAAATTAAAAATATTAAGCGGAAGTATGGAGTTCTTTAAATTTGTCGGAACACTCACTTTTGATTCTTTGCTTTCAAAAATCAATGACAATGATATCCAATTTTTTAAAGACACGATCACTGATTTAATTAATGACGGCACAAAAAAAGAAATAAGCATTGAACTGATCGATGATGACGGAACAAACAGACCCTGCTATATCATTCTTTCTCCTTTGAATGATTTTGGCGAAAGAAAAACATTTCTGCTTAATGTTTACGATATAAAGCAGACCGTTGAAGATGTTTCCGTATTGAAAAGACGTACAGAGCTTTTGCAAATGACGGTAGATCCCGATAAAAATATTGTTTTTGAGTATACTCCCACGAACGACCATATGTATATCTACAGATGTTCTTCGTTGAATGCATATACCATTTACGACGGTTCACTGAGCGATTGGTCGGACTTTATTCTGAAAAACAAAAAAACCGCCCCCGAGAGCGAAACCGCATTTCATATGTTTATATCGGATCTGAAAAGAAATGCCGGTGTGATCAACAGCGAAATATCTTTGGATCTTTTTAATGACGGTTCTGTAAAGCCTTATATCATAGAAGGCTTCCGCATAGTGGATAACACCTCCGTGCAGATGACAGGTGGAACAATATCCTACAAAGATATTACCAACAGAGCGGACATATTGACGGATTTTACATACGATTATATGACCGGAGTACTTGATAAGCGCTCTATTGTAAAATATGCAAAGGACCGTATAGAAACAAGAACAAATCAAAGCGTTATTCTTGCTATATTGGATCTCGACTTTTTTAAAGATGTAAACGATGTTCTCGGACACAGCACCGGTGACAGTGTAATAATCGAATTTTCAAAAATAATATCCTCATGTATCAAGGATGCGGGTGCCGTGGGAAGATTCGGCGGAGACGAATTTATGGTCATTCTTGATAATGTTTCCGATGTTGCCCAGATAAAAGAATATTTCAAAGCCATAAGGATCACCACAGAAAGAGCATTCAAGAAAATAGGAACAAAAACCATGAATGTAACTACAAGCATAGGAGTCGTGCCTGCAGATAATCTTGAGGACGATATCTCATACGGTCACATGTTCCAAATAGCGGATGCTTGTCTTTATATGGCAAAAGAATACGGCAGAAACAGATACATTATATATGATGACCGTTCCAAGAAGCTTTTAAGAATAGACGGAAATGTAACACACGGCAAGTTCGAAAAGAATCCTCAAAGCAGCAAATATGTTATGAGTTTGACACAAAGACTCTTTGACGAGGGTGTAAATGCCATAGAACCTACCATTCACGATATTTCGGAAAAATACGGTATCGATAATATCGTTATTTACTTGAAAGACGGTGAGGAATACAAGCCGCAATATATTTACGGAAATGTAGAGGACGGAAAGAAAAATATAGACTATATATTTGCCGATGATTATTTCAACAAGTTCGATGAAAACGGCTGCATGGTGGTATTCGGAACGGCAAGCCTTGAAATGAGAATGCCCAATGTATACAGACTTATGAGAGAGCAAAGTATAAACGCCTGTATACATTATCTTATGAAAAAAGGAGACGAGCTTATAGGTGTAATATCCTATGAAATATGTCTTGATCCCAGCAGATATTGGCAGGATTATGAAATATTTACTCTTGTTATTCTGAGTCAAATAATGTCTCTTGTAATACAAAATGACCAAAAATCGAGGGTGTGAAAAAATTTTTCACACCCTTTTTTTGTTGAAATATTTTTCTGCACTCATTATTGATGATTAACCGCTTAAAACCTGTACCATTTTATGATAAGGTCGGTAAAGCGCTCAATTTTTCCAGCTATTATATTTGTTTTTTCATTGTTGATGAATAGCCGATTAATTAATCAGTGGTCCATTAAGATCAATATCCATCTCATGCCATTTTTCTCCTCCCCATTCGGAGGCTGAAAGGCCAAGATCTCTAAAGCCGAATTTTTTGTACATTTCGACTTTGTTTTCAAGACAGGTAAGAACAAGCTTCTCTCTTCCGCGAGATCGTTCTTTGCGGCAATAGCTGTATACAAGCTCCCTGCCCAGTCCTTTATTTCGATATTCAGGCAAAACATCAAGACCAAGCAGCATAACATTTTTGCCGTCTTTTTTATGATTGCGTGCATCGGTAAAGAAATCATCTCTGAAACAATTCTCATCGGTGGCTATCCCATTTAAGAAACCTGCGATTTTACCTGTACGGCGATCCTCGGCTACCAAAAAAAGCTCCGATGCCGCCGCTATGCGCTCAATCATATGCTCCCTTGAGCAAGCTTCGTTTGGCGGAAAACATATCTGTTCTATTTCTACCGACTCTTCGGCTTCCTCTTGCCTTATGGTGCGAAAGTCAAAGCTTTCATGTAAGGATTCATTCTTTTTCATCCATATTTCCGTTGTTGATTTGCTGTAATTATTATTTTCCATTTGCTACCTCTTTAACGCCGCACTCAACGCCGCCGTAACCGATCTCGGTCCTCGAATGGCGAATATTCCGTACTTATTTTTTAATACATCAAAAGTGAATATATTTGGTTTGTAACGCTTTAACAATTTGATTTTCATGATATACTTTATGCTTATGCTATCATTTGAAAAACGGTAAGGGATATCGGTCTGTGTCACCTTACACTTAAATAGAATGGCAGAAATCGGCGCAGCCACATACATATAGACCGTATCTCCTTTTTTTATGCCTGTTCCCTGTTTCCAATCGATTATGTCAACATTGTCAAATGCATGCTCTATATCGTAATATTTGGGATTGGCAGGAATTATCCATTCCTTCGGTGAGCGAAGTTTTTGTTTTTCGGCTGCGGATGCCGTTGAAATATAGCTTTCATCCAAAACGGAGCACACCTGTTCAAAAGATACCGTTCCATCAAGCAAAACGGCGATCCAGCTCCCTTTGTTCATATGATACCCCGGAAAAAAGCCCTGCTGTTGTATGAGCATATCTCGAAGGAGAGAATCGCCGACCTTCACATCGAGGATATCAACACGACCTTCTTCGTTGATTCCAAGTTTTTCTTTGGGAATATCCATAACAAGAGCAAACCATTTATTATTGTCGGAATGCCTGTATACAACGTAATTCGTAAAACCTCTCCACAGATGCTCGGGCTCGGCTTTATATTTGTTTTTTATGTAATCTGTAATCTTGTTTCTCATTTTTTCTCACTTCGTTTAATAACTGTTCTTTTCAGCCTTTCTCACAAGCTCTTGTCCCATTTCAAACACTTTTTTACATTCAAGAGGAAATACGGTTTCATGACGTTTGTATTTTTTGTCGGAGTCAAACAATGACCATTCCCAGTCAAGCTTGCTATAATCTCTTACCTGCTGTGTATCTCCGCTGACAAAAATATCGGTAGGCCCAACAAAGGAGCTTAGTGTCCTTCTGTAATTATCCAACAAGCCGCTGTACATGGTGTCGGTGGCATTACTTGTCATAACAAAAAAAACGGGAATCATTCTTTCGTTGCAGCAAGGGTTTTCAGAGTTATATGTCAAGTTTTGAAATATCAATCTCTCGTAAAGAGCCCTGAATGATGCTGTTAATTCCGATAAATAATTGGGAGAACCGATAATAAGACCGTCGGAGTTTCTGATAGAATCAAGGACCGGTGTAAGACCGTCGCGACAGACACAATGACCTTTGAATTTTTCTCTCTTACAGCCAAAACACGATATACAACCCGTATATTTTTCCAAACGAAACAAATCAAAACGGATCATCTTTCCTCCCATGCTCTCAACGCCCTTTGCAGCCTCGGTAAGCAATGTATCCGTATTCCATCCCTTTCGCGGTCCTGCGTTAACAACCACAATTGTCTTTTCCATAGAGAACCTCCTTATTATCTTATTGCAATACGAATAAATGTATACGGTTTATTTTAAACTGTTATACTTAAATTGTCAATGATATATACACATTATAAAATGATTAAAGAGATAAATTATATTGAAAAAATTTTTATATTATGATAAAATAGAATTAGGGAAAAAGGCATAGTTTATATCTTATGTTATTAAAAGCTTTATTGATTGGGGAAAACAAAGTATGGCAGATATCGTTTGTGAGATATGCGGAAACAAATTAAATATAAAGTCCGATTCTATCGTTTGTACTTGGTGCGGTAAGAAATACGGTTTGGCACAAATCAATTCATTACTTGAAAAAGCCGAATCAAGCGCATACAACAAGGAAAAAGCGGTGCTTTCCGAAGAACAATTTGAAAAAGCAAAAGCGGAGCTTGAAAAAAGACTTTACGAAAGCGAAAAAGAAACGATCGTACACAATACAGAAAAAAAACAAATAAGTTCAGCCAAACAAAACAAATCCGATAAAATTGAAAACATGCTGTTGGGTTCCGAACTTGAAGATGTAAAATGCTCCGAATGCGGCGGAGTTCTTGAAATCAAAAATAATTATGTTCGGTGCAAAGGATGTGCAAAAAAATACAGTTTTAAGACAATAGAACAACTTCGTACCCTGAATAAAGAAACAACTCGTGCTATTTACGGAGACAAAAAAAGTGTTAAAACCGATGATAGTGTGGAACGACTTTATGCCGAGCTTCAAAAAGATACCGTTGAGCTTCTTCCCTTGGAAGAAACCTCACCAAATAACAATATAAAAGAAGAAAACGACATAAATGCCGCAATTTTACATTTAACAGAGCAGGCAAATAAGACTTTGAACGTTACAAACACAGAAAAAAAGATTTCCGCTTCAAAGGAAGTCGCTCAAAAAGATATCAAAAAAACCGTAAAAGAAGATTCAATCAAAAACGTCAAAGAAATTGTTGATGAAAAAAAAGAAACCATAGAGGAAAAAAAGGAAACTACCATGGAAAGCAAAGAGGAAAAGACAACAATGGGGGAAAATACAAACAGCATAAGCGATAATACCGTTATAAGAGGGCGTGCTCATATATCAAGCTTCGGAAACGGTAACAACAAGGATAACGGAAACGGATCTTTGTTTTCATACTCATCCGCAAAGCCTATACGAAACAAGGTTGAACAAGAGAAAAAACAAACCAAAACGTTACCCGTTATAACCTGTGAGTTTTGCGGACAACCTGTTTCGGCAGATCTTTCATGTCAGTTTTCTTCCTGTTCGGGCTGCGGAAAAAAGTATCTCAGAGACAGAGTAGTTGAACTGCTGATAAAATCAGGCTATGAACTTTCCGACGAGGAAAAGAAGTATGTGGGTAATACTTCGGAAAAAGAACTTGTAATAAATATAGGCTTTGATAAAGTCGGTGCTCAAAACGATTTAAAAGCTTCCGAAAAGAAGGAAGAAAAGAAAGAACAAAATAATAAAGTTCCCGAAAGAGATGTTGTTGCAAAGAAAGAAAACAAAAAAGAAACCGACAACGAAAATAATAAAGCAAAAGAGCTTGCCGCTTCACTTAGCAAAAAGCTTAATGAAGCTGTGGAAGCCCTTTCAAAAGAAGATTTCAAAAAGCTTTCATCAATTTCCGAAGAGCTTATAGAACTTGATGAGAAATGTGCTAGAGCATATTTGTACGGAGCACTTTCAAATGTTACAATAGCCGGGGGAAATACGGACGGAGAAAGAATTTGCCGAAGACTGAAAAAAGCTATAGAACTTGCTGACTCCCGTGAGAGAGAATATGTAATACAAATGTCAAAGTATGTTCTTTGCAAAGCTCTTTCGGAAAGCCTTTCACAAAGGGGCAAGGAATTTGAGCGTAATGCTCCCTTAAATAAAAATAAACTTTGCAACGAAGCAATTGCATATATAAATTATTCAAACGAACTGTTTAATGACGACAATGACTTTACGGATATGTTCAATAAGAGAATAAACTCTATGATTCACAGCTATGTAGGCAGAGTGCAGTCAAAGGCATATTCAAAATATAA
The DNA here is from genome assembly GCA_002372875.1 of Clostridiales bacterium UBA3680. Classification (GTDB taxonomy): domain Bacteria; phylum Bacillota; class Clostridia; order Lachnospirales; family CAG-274; genus UBA3680. The sequence goes on along the minus strand of DFJD01000105.1, from coordinate 7,956 downwards.
CGAAAGCGATAACAAAGCGAACGCTTACAACGAGCTTTGCTCTGTTACGGAGGCTTGCTCGGAAGTTCTTGAAAAAATTTCCGAACATCACAAAGGTTTCCTTTCGGAAATGGCACAATACTATGTGGGTCTTGCCGAAATACAGAGAAAAATAGTAAAATATATGGCTCCGAGAGCCCGGAGGTGATACTTTGAGATATGCTGTTTATAAGGGCAAAACAGGCTACTACTGTTACGAATTTGTTGAAGATATGTCACGCATAAACGGAACGGATTACGAAGGTACCGTTACCGAGGACAAGCTTCCCGTAATACTTGACGGAAATGGTGGCTTTTATAAATTCAGCATTGATGACCCCGATTTTGTCAAGTTTATCGAATCTGATAAGAAATACCCTCTTCCTGTGGAATTGATGTATTTTAAAAACGATAAAGACTTTAAGCTTGGCTGGATATCTCCCGACGGAGATACATATTCTTGCGATTACACAAATCACACAAAATGTGCACAAGCTCTTGCGGACAAATTTTTCCCGGATGCAAAGCTTCCCGAGGTAGCTCTCGGAAGAGCCGGTTGGCTGAAAATAATTGACTCCTGGGACGGAATTCAAAGAACACACAGTCAGTTTGTTTATTCTTTAAGCGGAAAAATAACAAAAAGACAGGCAGATAAGCTTTTTGACCTAGGGCTTTATAAAAACGAGCAGGTGCAAAGACTTATAAAAGAATGCGAGGATTATTGGTAAGGAAAACACGATTGATAAATCAGTGTTCCCTAAGGAAGCACTGATTGATTCACTTGAAGCAGATTTGAGGAAATATTTTCGCAGACAAGGAAAAGACCCGATGGCATAGCCGGAAGCTATGCAGCGGCTATTTTGCTATGCAAAATA
>DFJD01000105.1:0-6993 GCA_002372875.1 Clostridiales bacterium UBA3680 | reverse complement strand
TTGACACAGTATGCGGTAATATTAACCAAATATGCGAATGATTAATTAATCAGTGATTCCCTAAATTGGCGTTGTATCCGATATTTTCGGAACGACAGCAAGGAGGTTAAAATGAGCAAAAAAAAATCAATTTCCGTAAAAACGGTTGGAGTAAATGAAACGGCGGGAATATTCGGTGCAAGAGATATTGCTCAAATCGCACTTTTGGCAGCAATAATCATCGTTCTTTCAATAACGCCCTTAGGGTATATTCCCATAGGTGCCGTAAATGCAACCACCATACATATACCCGTAATTATAGCAGGGGTTGTGTTGGGTTGGAAAAAAGGCGGCATTGCAGGTTTTATTTTCGGCATGACAAGCTTTATAAGAGCAACTTTTGTTCCGAATTTAACAAGCTTTCTGTTTTCCCCCTTTTATCCGGGAGGAAACTTTTGGTCATTGGTCATTGCCTTTGTACCGAGAATACTTATAGGAATTGGTGCTTATTTTATATATAAGGGTGTGTATTTTCTTCTCGGAAAAACTCCATCACCCGCAAAAAGATCGATTGCTTCGGCTGTTGCAGGCTTCGGCGGCACAATGATAAACACCCTTCTTGTTATGGGTATGGCTTATCTCTTCTTTGCACAGAAGTATGCCGATGCGATAGGAAAGGATATTTCTCTTGTAGGAAGTGCCATTGTCGCTGTTATTACGGGAAACGGCATTGTGGAGGCTTTAATTGCATCCGTTATCAGTGCAGGTGTTTGCTCGGCACTTCTTGTTGCGATGAGATTTAGGAATTGATATGATTTTAGCTATAGATATAGGAAACACAAATATAGTAATCGGCGGAATTACCGACAGTAAAATAGATTTTTTTGCACGAGTTGCCACCGACAAAGGTAAAACAGAAGACGAATACGGAAGCACTCTTTTAAATATATTGAAGCTTTACAATATTAAAAGAGAAAGTATAACCGGTGCAATTATTTCATCGGTCGTGCCTCCTGTGGTGGGGCTTGTAAAAGAAGCCGTTATAAGAATGGCGGGGATCACTCCTCTTATAGTCGGTCCCGGCGTAAAAACAGGCCTTAATATACTTATGGATAACCCTGCCACGGTTGGGTCGGATATGATAGTATGTGCCGTTGCCGCACTTGAAATATTCAAGCCACCCATAATGGTGGTAGATATGGGCACCGCAACCACTATTTCTGTTATTGACAAAAATTCCAACTATATAGGAGGCTGTATAATGCCCGGAGTAATAGTAAGCGTTAACGCCCTTTCATCCGGCACGGCACAGCTACCTTATATAAGCCTTGAAGCTCCAAAAAAAGTTATAGGAAAAAATACTATAGACTGTATGCACTCGGGAGTGATATACGGAGCCGCCTCCATGATAGAAGGATGTATAGAACGAATGGAGGAAGAGATAGGTCAGAAGGCAAACGTAATAATAACAGGCGGTGTTGGTAAGTTTGTAACACCACACTGCAAGAGGAAGTTTGTTTATGACGAAGAGCTTCTTTTAAAGGGATTGTATTCAATTTATAATAAGAACAACTAAAGGGACCGTTCGGTCCCTTATTGGCGTTTTAAAAAAGGAGAACAATATGAAATTGATAGTAGGTCTGGGTAATCCCGGAAAGGATTATGCCGGCACAAGACACAACATAGGATTTGAGGTCGTGGCAATGCTTGCCGAAAAAAACGGTATGAGCGCCACAAGAGAAAAATTTAAGGCGGTTTACGCCGAAGGTTTTATAGGTACGCAAAAGGTAATGATAGTTCAGCCTCTTACTTATATGAATTGCAGCGGCGATGCCGTGCGGGAATTTATGAACTTTTACAAGCTTTCAAATGAAGATCTTATCGTCTGTTGCGATGATATAAATCTGCCCGTAGGCGCCCTCAGAATAAGAGAAAAAGGCTCGGACGGCGGTCAGAAGGGTTTAAGAAGCATAATGTATCAGCTCGGCTACGATAACTTTGTAAGAGTAAGAGTGGGAGTTGGGGATAAGCCCGAAGGTCGAGACCTGAAAAATCACGTATTAAGTAAATTCCGTGAAGATGAAAAGGATGCTATACTCTCGGCGGTAAGGGATGCCGTTGATGCTGTGGAAATGACTGTAAAGGAAAATTCGGCAATATCGGCAATGAATAAATACAACAAAAAAGGTCAGGGTAAACAAGATAAATGAATGTTTTTTTTGATGAAATAAAAAAGAATACAAGTTTTAATGCCGTAGCAACCGCTATAAAAGAGAATAAAACCCCCATTGTTGCCTATGGCTGCGCCGACACCCAAAAAAGTCACGTAATATCCGCTCTTGACGACATTTACAAGGGCGCAAAGCTTATTGTGACCTATTCGGAGTTAAGAGCAAAGGAAATGTGCCACGATCTTGGTTTTTTTGCGCACGAAAGAGTATTTCACTACCCAAGCAAGGACATAGTTTTTTATTGGGCGGATGTAAAAAGCAACGAAATTGTGAAAAAACGTTTTGAAGTCACCTCCCGCCTTTTAAAAGGCGAGAATATAATCGTTGTGGCATGTGTTGATGCACTCTTTGACAGGCTGTCTGCCCCCGAAAAGGTAAACAAATATATTTATCAAATAGATATGGACACGCGTATAGACATACCGCAGCTTTCCGAAAAACTTATTCTTGCAGGTTATGAAAGATGTTCTCTTGTGGAAGGACAAGGACAGTTTTCCGTAAGGGGAGATATTATTGATATTTTTTCGCCTGTGAATGAAAACCCCGTAAGAATTGAGCTTTTTGGAGATGAGATCGACTCTATACGTATTTTTGACGTGCAAAGCCAAAAAACAATAGAAAAAAGGGATAAGGCAACGATTTATCCTATGCGTGAGCTGATTTATGACAACAACGATATAGAAGATGCCTGTAAGAACATTTTATCCGCATTTTCAAAAATAAAGAATCCTCCGGACAGATTGAAAGAGAAAATCAAAGAGGCTTTGGAGCTGCTTGAAACACAAAAGAGTTTTTCGGGTGTGGATTCATATATACAGTTTTTCAAAGATACGGAATACTCTCTTATGGATTATTTTCCCGATGAGAGTATTGTTTTTGTTGATGAACAGTCAAGGGTAAAAGAACATTCGGATTTTATGCACAATGAATTTGCCGAAAGTGTCAGAGGAAGAATACTTGAAGGAGAAATGCTTCCCGAGCAGTTGAATTTGATATACGATTATGAAAAGTATGTTGATATGCTGCTAAAGAAAAGAACAGTGCTTATGAGTTCATTCATACAGCAGGATAAGTATTTTAAACCTCTTACAATAACCTCCTTTAACGTTAAAAGCACCCTTCTGCCGAAAAACAACATAGACTCTCTGTGTGAAGACCTAAATGCAATGCTCTCATACGATTACAGAGTCATATACATGGCAGGCGGACATGCAAGATGCGAAAGAATGTTTAAGGAACTTACCGACAGAAATATTTCCGCCGTGCTTTGTGAAGATGTGAATAATGTTCCGTTTGAAAAACCGTCGATCTACATAATAAGAGGAGGACTTACCCACGGATTTGAATATCCCGAACAAAAGCTTGCAATAGTATCAGACAGCGAGCTTTTTGAAACAAACAAAAAATCCGTCAGAAGAACAAGAAAAGATAATTCTTCTCCCATAAAAAGCTATCAGGACCTTAAACCCGGAGATTATGTTGTTCATGAAAACCACGGTATCGCCATATATAACGGAATTGAAAAAATTGTCACCGACGGTATTGTTAAAGACTATTTGAAACTTGAATATGCCGAAAACGCAATTTTGTACGTTTCCATAAATCAGATGGACAGAGTGCAAAAATACATAGGTGGCGAATTTGCAAAACCGCATCTTAACAACTTATCAAAAAATAACTGGTCAAAGGCGAAACAAAAGGCAAAAGAAAACATAGAAGAAATAGCCGATGATCTTGTAAAGCTTTACGCAAAAAGACAGAATGTGCATGGATATTGTTACGGACCCGATACGGTATGGCAAAAGGAATTTGAAGAAAGCTTTGAATTTACCGAAACTTCCGACCAGCTTGATGCCATTGAAGATGTAAAAAAAGACATGGAGTCGGGAAAGGTCATGGACAGACTCATCTGCGGTGATGTGGGCTACGGCAAAACGGAGGTGGCATTAAGAGCCGCTTTCAAGACGGTGGAAGAGGGTAAACAGGTCGCCTTTCTCGTACCGACAACAATTCTTTGCAAACAGCACTATTTAACTTTCAAAGAAAGGATGAATGACTTTCCCATAAGGGTAGATATGTTAAGCCGCTTTAACAAAGCAAGCTATACAAGTGAAGTAAAGAAGGCAATAAAAACAGGTGAATGCGACATTGTAATAGGCACACACAAACTTTTGGGTAAGGATGTTGAATTTAAAGATCTTGGGCTTATAATAATAGATGAAGAACAGCGTTTTGGAGTGCGGCACAAAGAAAAGCTAAAAAAATTGCGAGAAAGCGTAAATGTACTTACTCTTTCGGCAACGCCCATACCAAGAACGATGCATATGTCCTTAACGGGTATAAGGGATATGTCGCTGCTTGAAGAACCGCCGCAAGACAGAATACCCATTCAAACCTATGTTATGGAATATACTCCCGCATTTATAAGGGATGCCATACACAGAGAGCTTGCAAGAAACGGTCAGGTCTATTTCCTGCACAACAGAGTCTACAATATAGATGATACGGCGGAAAAGATACAAAAACTTGTTCCCGAGGCTAAAATAGGTGTAGCCCACGGACAGATGACGGAAAGAGAACTTGAAAATGTAATGATGGACTTTATCGACAATGAGATAAATGTGCTTGTATGCACAACCATTGTGGAAACAGGTCTTGATATCCCGAATGTAAACACCATCATTATCGATGATGCGGACAAGATGGGCTTAGGACAGCTTTATCAGCTAAGAGGCAGAGTGGGCAGAAGCACACGGGCAAGCTATGCATATTTGCTGTATCAAAAAGACAAAGTCCTTTCAGAACAGGCAACAAAAAGATTACAGACCATTAAAGAATTTACGGAATTTGGCTCGGGTTTCCGAATAGCAATGAGAGATTTGGAGATAAGAGGAGCGGGAAATATGCTTGGAGCCGCTCAGCACGGACACCTTGACTCAATCGGATATGAGCTTTACACAAAGCTTTTAAGCGAGGCAATTCTTGCTGCAAAAGGCGAAAAGAAGCAGGAAGATTTTGTGACACAAATCGAGGTAAATATCAGCGCATATATACCTACCGATTATATTGAAAATGAGCTTATAAAACTTGAGATGTACAAGAAAATATCCTACATTGAAAACAAGGATGATTATTATCGCGTTGCAGATGAACTTACAGACCGTTTCGGAACCATACCCAAAAACACGGAAAATTTGCTTTCGGTGGCATATATAAAAGCAATGGCACATAAAGCGGGAGTAAGTGACATAAAACAAAAGGGACACAACGTGCTGATATACTTTGAACAAACAGCGCAAAATAACACCGAAAGACTTGTTGAAATGATAAATCGTGAACCGAAACGACTTAAAATTACAAACAGCGGAAAATTGTCTTATCTTACTCTTACACTTGCGGATATAAAAGGAGTTTTAAAAGAGCTTACAAACTTTTTTGAGGAGCTGAACAAATGAAAACGGTGGATCTTCATTCTCACTCTTATATTTCCGACGGTTCTCTTTCACCGAGCGAACTTGCGGAATATGCAAAAAAAATGAATTTATCCGCATTTGCACTTACAGATCACGACAGTGCCGACGGATTGAAAGAAGCACAAGAGGCTGCCGAAAAATCAGACATAGAATTTGTGCCGGGAATAGAATTTTCAGCTGTAATAAACGAGCAAAACTTTCATCTTTTGGGGCTTTTTATAGACTTTCAAAACAATGTGCTTGAATTGGAACTACAAGCCATAAAAGAAGAAAGAAACAACAGAAACAGAGTTATGTTGAAGAAATTAAACGACTTGGGTTTGGATATATCCATGGAGGATGTTCTTAAATACAGCGGCAAAGGCATTGTGTCAAGAGTTCACTTTGCAAAGGCACTGCTTGAAAAAGGGATAACTTCGAGCTACAAAGACGGATTTGACCGTTTTTTAAGAAACGACGGTCCCGCATACGTAAAAAGAAATTCCATTCAGGCAAAAAAAGCAATAGACCTTATACATCTTTGCGGAGGTGTGGCGGTGCTGGCTCATCCGCTTTCATACAAATTGAGCGACAAAAATGTTGACAAACTGACAAAGAACCTTAAAGATGCGGGCATAGACGGTATTGAAGTTTTCTACAGCACACATTCGTCCGCACAGACGGCATTTGTAAAAAAACTCGCCGATAAATACTCTCTGCTTTACTCGGGGGGAAGTGATTTTCACGGAGAGTCAAAGCCCGGGCTTGAATTGGGAATAGGCTACGGTTCACTGTCGGTGCCATATACGGTGTACGAAAAACTGAAAAGAAAGGCGTGTGAATATGGAGCAAAAAAACAAAAAACTTATTGCTCAGAATAAAAAAGCATATCATGATTATTTCATAGAAGAAACTTATCAATGCGGTATCGCCCTTACCGGCACGGAGGTCAAATCCTTGAGAGCGGGCAGATGTAATTTGAAAGACAGCTATGTGGTGATTGAAAAAAACGAAGCTATAATAAGAGGAATGCATATAAGTCCCTATGATTTCGGAAACATTTTCAATCACGACCCCCTTGCCGACAGAAAACTGCTTTTACATAGGTATGAAATAAATAAGCTTATAGGTGCCGTTACAAGAGACGGTTACACAATAGTTCCCCTAAAAATATATTTCAGCGGTTCCCTTGTGAAGGTTGATATAGGTGTGGCAAAGGGTAAGAAACTATACGACAAAAGAGCTGATATAGCAAAGAAAGATCAAAAAAGAGAAGCGGAACGAGAATTTAGGGAAAAATTTAAGTAAGCGCTGATTAATTCACTTGAAGC
>DFJD01000103.1:11828-12008 GCA_002372875.1 Clostridiales bacterium UBA3680 | reverse complement strand
TCTTTGAATTTATCCCCAATTCTTCTATTCTGTTAAACAAATTAGTTATTTGTATGCATTATTAAGGAAACACTGATTAATTCACTTGAAGCAGATTTGAGGTAATATTATTGCAGACACGGAAAAGACCCGATGGCATAGCCGGAAGCTATGTGGCGGCTATTTTGCTATGCAAAATAG
>DFJD01000103.1:9320-11683 GCA_002372875.1 Clostridiales bacterium UBA3680 | reverse complement strand
ATGCGAATGATTAATTAATCAGTGTTTCCTTAACTCTTGTTCATCATTTTCATTTCCTCGGCTGCCTTCAGCGTTGCTTCGGTTATTTTTGAGCCTCCTATAAGTCGAGCTATCTCTTTATATACATCACTATCCGATAAAAGACGGATATCCGTGCGCGTTTTTTCATCAAGCACGGTTTTTTCTATCAGATAATTATAATCTGCCATGGCAGCTATCTGAGGAAGGTGGGTTATGCACAACAGCTGATGCTTTTTCGCCACAATATGCATCTTTTCAGCCACCTTCTGAGCCGTTCTTCCGCTTATACCCGTATCTATTTCGTCGAAAATAAATGTTTCTATGCTGTCGACCTCCGCAAGCACGGTTTTAAGGGCAAGCATTACTCTGCTCATTTCTCCTCCCGAAGCGATCTTGCTTAGAGGCTTCAGTTCTTCTCCCTTGTTTGCGCTTATCAAAAACTCGACCTCATCTCTACCGCTGCGATCGAAGGTCTCCTTTTGTCTTACCGATATTTCAAAACGGGCATTTTCCATTCCCAGATCATGCAATTCCGTCTGTACGGCAGTTGAGGTTTTAAGAGCATATTCTCGCCTTATTTCGGTTATATCGTCACAAACGGCGGCAATTTCCTTCAAAAGAGCACTTCTTTTTACTTTAAGTTCCTTTGCAAGCTGTTCGCTATGAGCGATTTTATCAAGAAATTCGGACATTTCCTCGGCTCTTTTCAGTATCTGCTCGATACTGTCTCCGTATTTTTTCTTGAGATTGTTTATCTCCTGCAATCTTTCTTCTATAGTGTCAAGCAGACCCTCATCCACATCAAATTTTTCCAGATATGAATTAAGTGAGTAGACCGCATCATCAAGCAATGCCGATATATTTTCAAGGGAAGCGGACAGTTCCGTGCAGCTTTCATCTATGGAACTGAGTTTGTTCAAGTCCTCCCCGGCAGAGCCGATCAATTCGGCAGCCGTACCGTTTTCCGCGGAATAGAGCTTTTCCAAGGCAGATTGTGCAAGCTGTTTAAGCCGTACACTGTTTGCAAGTCTGTCTCTTTTTTCGGAAAGTTCTTTATCCTCTCCGGGTTTAAGATCAACCGCGTTTATACGTTCGAGACTGAATTTATAGTTTTCAACCTTATCTTTAAGCTCCTTACCGTTAACATCCACTTCTTTAAGTTCTTTTCTTATAGCCGAATACTGTCCTATAAGCTCCAAAAGATGTTTAAAGCAGGGTTCAAGGCGATCCTGACACAATCTGTCAAGAAGTTCTATATGTTTTTTGGGATTTAACAACGACTGATGATCGTGCTGACCGTGTATATCTATCAGATATGCTGCCACTTCACGCAGCATTCCCACCGTTACGGCCTTTCCGTTTATTTTGCAGCCCGATTTGCCGTTTATTGAAAAACTCCTTTCAATAAGGATACAACCGTCCTCATCTATGGGAAGCTCGTTATTTCTTAGGGAAGCAGCAAAATCTTCATTTTCTATTCTTAAAAAAGCACGAACGTAGGTTTTTTCGCAGCCCCGCTTTATTGAGTCGCGATCCGCCTTTCCTCCGAGAACAAAACCCAAAGCCCCTATAATAAGAGATTTTCCCGCTCCCGTCTCTCCGCTTAAAACATTGAGTCCGTTTGAAAATTCCACATCCGTTTCATCTATAAGGGCAAAATCTTTAACATACAGTCTTTCAAGCATTGTTGCCACCTCTGCTTTTTTCTTCAAGCTTTTTTGCCATTCGCAAGGCAGCATCCGTGGATATCACCGCGGCAAACACCGTATCATCTCCTGCAATGGTCCCCACTATTTCGGGGGTGTTCATGCTGTCAACGGCAGCAGCCACAGCCATCGCCATACCATTCATTGTTTTTATGACAACGATATTTCCGGCAGCCTTTATGGAAAGAACGCCCTCAATAAACACCCTTTCAAACCGTCTGTTAAAATCGTCCTTTTGTTTCACGGCATATATCAGCTTTCCGTCGCTGTTTTTTTCTTTCCCTATTTCAAGGAAACGAATATCTCTTGAAAGAGTTGCCTGTGTCACGGGAAAACCCTTTTGTACCAAAAGAGATGCAAGCTGTTCTTGTGTCTGTATTTCCTTTTCTTCTATAAGTTGAAGTATCGCAGAATGTCTTTGACTTCTCATATTCTCACTTCTACCATTTTCTTTCTTAATATTTCATAAAACGAAAGTCCTGAGGTTTTTATAATATCGGTATAGTATCGTGATTTCTTTATGACCACCGTATCCCCGCTTTCAAGCGCAACGGAATTTTGTCCGTCACTTGAAAGGCAAATGCTTGTGTACCTGCTCTTTATGCCCACCTTTATAACATCATCTCCCGAAAGCAC
>DFJD01000103.1:2456-9171 GCA_002372875.1 Clostridiales bacterium UBA3680 | reverse complement strand
GCTGTTGAGCCTGTGGGAGTTGACACTATGATACCGTCTGCTTTAACCGTATTGAGATAATTGTCATTTACTGTCACCGAAAGAGTTATCATTCTCGAAAAAACAGAGTTTGTAATGCTCATCTCATTCAAGCAGATATATTTTTCCTCTTCCTTTCCGCTTATATAGGCTTCAAGCATCATTCTTTTCTCAATGGAATGCTTTCCGCTTAAAACGGTTTCCATGGCATCTATGGCATGGTTCTTCTCAACATCGGCAAGATATCCCAACGTACCGAAATTAACTCCGAGAAGGGGAGTTCCGTATTTGCTTGCACACCTTGCCGCCCTCAATATGGTACCGTCTCCGCCGAGCACCACAATAAAATCGGCATTTTGGCATAGCTCATCTTCCGAAAAATATTTAACGGGTACGCTGACTCTTCCCTGCATCGTTTCGGGAAGAAACACATTGCAGCCTCTGTCGCTTGCCCATCTTACTATGTTTAATGTTTCGCGCAATGCCGGATCCTTTTCGGTGTTTGTCATTATTCCGATATTCTTCATGCTATTTCCTCTTAAGCTGTGAAAAAGCAGCCTTGACCGCAGCCGTTATATCCGTTTTACCGCATAGCTCGGTTTTCACACATTTTATAAAATATTCTATATTGCCATCTCCACCTGTTATAGGTGAAAATGTCAGTTTTTCGGGGTAAAGAGAACAGGCCGCCATTTCGGCCGTTATTTCCTCAAGCGCTCTTATATGAGCTCTTTTATCCTTTACGATCCCGTTTTTGCCTATATTTTCTCTTCCCACTTCAAATTGCGGCTTTACAAGTAAGATCGCAAAACCCTCTGCCTTTAAAAGCCTTTGTATTTCGGAAAGTATAAGCTTTAGCGATATAAACGACGCATCACAAACTATAACATCGTATAGCTCTTTTTCCGCAACCTTAAAGCCTCTTATGTCGGTATCCTCATAAACGAGTACTCTCTTATCCTCTCTGAGTGAAAGACACAGCTGTTCCCTTCCCACATCAACGGCGGTAACGGTTTTTGCTCCGTGCTTAAGAAGACAATCGGTAAAGCCCCCCGTAGATGCGCCTATATCAAGACAGTTCCTGTCCTTAACATCCACAGAAAACTTTTCTATCGCCCCTTCAAGCTTAAGTCCGCCTCTGCTTACATATTTTAAAATGTCATTTTCGCTGTTTATAAACAAGGCATCTTCGTCAACAATATCCAAAGCGGGCTTTATTTTTTTTCCGTTAAGAAGCACATTTCCGTCTTTTATAAGCTGCACCGCTTTCTGTCTTGAAATACCCAGTTTTTCCTTTACCAATAAATCAGCTCTCATTTTGTGTTATTTTTAATATCTCATCGGCTATACTTTCGGCATCAAGAGAATACTTTTTCAGAAGTTCCTCCCTTGAACCGTGTTCAATGTATTTATCGGGAAGGGAAAATATTTTGAATATCTTTCCTTTGAACCCTCTTTCAAGCATTCTCTGTCCGATAAGACAGCCTAACCCCGCAGAATATATATTATCCTCCATGGTAAAAACATATTCGTAATCATTACAAAGTGAGGCAATCATATCCTCATCAAGAGGCGAGGCAAAACGGGCGTTTATGACCGTCGGCTCTTCCCCCTTTGAAATAAGCCTTGTATAAACCCGAAGGGCCTCTTCTACCATTGCTCCGTAGGAAACAACGGCAATGCGTGAACCGCTGTAGATGACCTCGCTTTTACCAAGCTCCACAGGCACTCTGTCCGCCTTAAGTATTTCCGCAGCTTTACCTCGAGGGTATCTTATCGCAACAGGTCCGTCATATTCAATGGCAAAATCCAACATATCCTCAAGCTCCCATTTGTTTTTGGGTGCCATAACCACAAGATTCGGTATATGTGCCAAATATGAAATATCAAATATTCCCTGGTGAGTCTCTCCGTCTCTTCCCACGATACCTGCCCTATCTATGGCAAAAACAACATGAGCTTTCTGTATGCATACATCATGAAGTATCTGATCGTAGGCTCTTTGTAAAAACGTGGAATAAACGGCAAACACAGGTATAAAACCACCCTTTGCAAGGCCCGATGAAACGGTAACCGCAAATTCTTCCGCGATCCCCACATCAATAAATCTGTCGGGATACGTTTTTGCAAATGGATCAAGCCCCGTTCCCGAAGGCATCGCCGCGGTTATGGCGCACACCTTTTTGTTTTTGGACGCTATTCTAAGCAGTTTTGCTCCGAAAACATCGGAATATGTTCGTACCGTTTTGGGTTTATTAAGATCTATACCCCTGTGGGGATCGAAGGCCGAAACCCCGTGGTATTCGCTCGGATGCTCCTCAGCAGGTTTATAGCCCTTTCCCTTTTTTGTTATTATGTGTATCAGCACAGGATCGTTTATTTTTTTTACCGAACGGAATATTTTAATAAGCCCCTGCAGGTCGTTTCCGTCAACAGGTCCGAAATATCTGAGACCGAATGCCTCAAAAATATTAACGTGCATTATCGTTCTTTTAACGCTATCCTTTGTGTTTGCAAGGAAATTTTTAAGAGGCTCTCCAACAACGGGTAATTTATCAAGCCGTTTTTGTATATCATCTTTTGCATCAAGATATTTTTCACCTGTTCTGAGCTCGTTCAAATATCTGCTTAGTCCGCCCACGTTTTCCGAGATAGACATTTGATTGTCGTTGAGTATTATTATAAGCTTGGTCTTGTTTCTTCCCACATTGTTCAAAGCTTCGAACGCAAGCCCCCCGGTCATGGCTCCGTCACCTATAACGGAAACGATGTTGTAATCATCTCCTTTAAGGTCTCTTGCCTTTGCCATACCTATTGCGGCAGCTATGGATGTTGAAGAGTGCCCCACCGTAAAACAGTCATATACACTTTCTGTCGGGCGTGGAAATCCGCTTATACCATCCATATTACGCAAGGATGAAAAGCCCTCTCTTCTTCCTGTAAGGATCTTATGGGTGTATGCCTGATGACCCACATCCCATATTATTTTGTCCTTAGGCGCATTAAAGCAATAATGCAATGCTATGGTAAGTTCCACCGCGCCCAGATTGGAGGCGAGGTGTCCTCCGTTTTTCGAAACCGACTCTATAAGAAATTTTCTTATTTCCGCAGAGAGGATCTTCAGCTTTTTCAAGTCAAGCTTCTTAAGCTCCTCGGGGGAATTTATTTTTTCAAGATACATAAAATACCTTCTTCATATATTACATATTGGCCCAGAAAAAAAGGCTTCCGACAATGATGCCAAGCAACGCCCCCGCAATCACTTGCACGGGAGTATGTCCGAGAAGCTCCTTGAATTTTTCATCCACCTTCAAATCAAACGTATCGATCATTTTGTTCAGCAATGCCGCCTGCTTTCCCGCGGCTCTTCTGACTCCTGCGGCATCGTACATAACAACAATGGCGACCATTGCCGCTATAGAGAAAAAGGGAGAGTCAAAACCCTCCGAAAGCCCCATGTACGTTGCCATGCTCATTACAAAGGATGAATGTGAGCTGGGCATACCGCCCGATGAGAAGATGATATCAAGGTTGAATTTTTTCTGTTCTATTACATCCGTAACCGTTTTTATAAACTGCGCTATTGCCCAGGCAACTATTGCCGCAAGCAAAGCTTTATTGCTAAATAATTCTGTAGGCTGATGCATCTTATTTATTCCTGTTTATAAGCATTTCAACATATTCGGAAATAAATTTATTATCTCCGTCAAAAGAAGAAATGTCCCTTCTTATTTTTTCGCAAAGCTCCCCATATTTTTCTTTTGCTCCCTCAAGCCCGTAGAATGAAACATAGGTAGCTTTTTCATTTTTTTCATCGCTTCCTGCGGGCTTCCCCAATACGTCACTTGTTTGTGTAATGTCGAGAATATCGTCCTTTATCTGAAAGGCAAGACCTATAGCCTCTCCCACAGATTCGGCTCTTTTTATTATATCCTCGGAATTTGTTGCAACCATTGCCCCCACTGCCATTGCCGCCTTTATAAAGCCGCCGGTTTTATTGTTATGTATGTAAAGTAGTGTTTCCTCATCTATCTTTTTCCCCTCGGAAACCACATCTGTATATTGTCCTGCAAGCATACCCTCACTGCCTCCCCATTTTGACATAAGGGCACCTATTTTTGCATACTTGGGTTCTTCGGCTATGCGCGAGGTTATAATTTCGTATGCAAGGTTCATAAGGGCATCTCCTGCAAGAAGAGCACGAGATTGTCCGAATTTTTTGTGACAGGTGGGAAGTCCTCTTCTCAGCTCGTCATTGTCTATCTCGGGCATATCGTCATGTATCAACGATGCCGTGTGCAGCATTTCAAGAGCACAGGCAAAAGCCATTGCATCTTCCGCTTTTCCGCCAAGAGCCTCACAAACCGAAAGCATGAGCACAGGTCTTATTCTTTTTCCCCCTGCAAATACACTGTATCTCATAGCCTCGTAAAGCCCGTGCGGAGGTCTGCTTTCAAGATATTTGTCAAGTGCGGCCTCTATTTGGTTTATGTACGCCTCATGTCTTTGTTTAAAGGATGTCATTATCATTCACCTCAAATTCCGACTTTGAAAAGCTCCCATCCGTCTTTTCATGAAGCAAGGAAACCGCTTTCTTGGCATTGTCAAGCTGTTTTTTGCAAAACACGGCAAGCTCCACACCTTCTTTGTAAAGCTTGACCGAAGCATCAAGCCCCGTTTCTTCGCTTTCCATTTCGTTTACTATTATTTTAAGGCGTTCCATAGCCTCTTCAAATGTTTTTTTTGCCATATTATCCTCTTACCTCGGCACCTACATCTCCGTCTGAGAATTTAACGGTGATCAAATCGCCTTCTTCAAGCTGAGTTGATTTTTTTATTCTTTCCTCTCCCTTATATACAAGGGCAAATCCTTTCCCGAGTATCCTTAAAGGAGACCTGTTTTCAAGAGAGTCGGCATAGCTTTTAAGCAAGGCTTCCTCTTTTGAAAGTTTTGCATCGACAGTCTTTCTCATGGACGAAACAAAGTATTCAAGCCTTTCCGATTTTTCGTCTAACGCCCTTTCAAAGCTCACATATCCCCTTTTGTTGACCGCAAGGGAATATCGATATTCATAATTGCTTATTTTGGAGGCGACAGCATTTTCAAGCTGTTTTGTAAGCTTATTCAAAATCACAACTGTATCTTTGCTCTCCCTTACGGCTCTTTCCGCCGCCGCCGATGGTGTGGGAGCGAAAGCATCGGCTACAAAGTCGGCAATGGTGGTATCTGTCTGATGTCCTATACCGGTAATTATCGGTATATGCGACCGGAATATCGCCCTTGCCACCATTTCCTCGTTAAAAGCCCACAAATCCTCTATGGAACCTCCGCCTCTGCCCAAAATGATAACATCGGCTCCGCCCCAACGATTTACCGCTTCAATTCCCCGCACAATATCGGGAGCTGCCGATTCTCCCTGCACAAGCACAGGCATTACCACTATTTCGGTGGAAGGACTTCTTCTTGATATCACTCTAATAACATCCTTGACCGCCGCTCCTGTGGGAGAAGTTATGACAGCCACCGTTTTCGGGTACTCCGGCAAATCCTTCTTATATTTTTCATCAAAAACTCCTGCCTCATTAAGCCGATTTTTGAGCTGTTCATAGGCAGCATAAAGAGCACCCTTCCCCGAAGGGACCATTCTGTCGGCATAAAACTGATATTTTCCCGTTTTTTCGTAAAGAGATACTCTACCTGTCAAAATGACCTTCATTCCGTCCTCTGGAAGAAATTTAAGGTTTTTCGCTCTTGAAGAAAACATTACGCAATCAAGCTCCGCGCCCTCGTCTTTAAGACGAAAGTAGAGATGCCCCGAAGTGTGACTTTTAAAGTTTGATATCTCCCCCTCCACATTGAGCCCCGAAAGGAAAATATCGTTTTCTATAAGATTCTTTACATAATTATTTATCTGAGTTACCGTCAGTGTTCTCATTGCTCTTCTCCGCTAAGACCTTGGCAAGCACACCGTTTACAAACGCAGATGCCTTATCTTCTCCGTATTTTTTCGCAAGCAAAACAGCCTCGTTTACGGCAACCGCATTGGGTATATCCTCCGAAAAAACTATCTCGTATATCCCCAAACGAAGCAGCCCCAAATTGGTTTTTGATATTCTGCCGGTATCCCATGCCGAATATTTTTCAATATAGGCATCTATCTGTTTTAAATTTTCTTTTATTCCAAAATAGGACTCTTTTATGTAATTGTAAAGACCGTGCGGGGGAATGATATTACCCTCTTCGTCTTCTCTTTGAGTGAGGTCCGTTGTATCCACGCCCTCTTGAATGTATGTTTCGAGCATATCCTCCGTAGCTTCGTCTTCTCTGAATTCTGTTTGGAAAACAAGCTTAAAAAGGTGTTCTCTTGCTTCTCTTCTTGTCATAATATACCTCGATTTTCTGTACACATTTGCCATTTTATTATACCACAAACCTGTTATATTGCAATATAAAAAGTCCACAAATATTAAACTGCTCTACATTTTACCTTTCCGACTTGCACAAAAAAAGCGGCTCGCTTTACCGCACCGCTTATAGATAAAAAACTATATCAAACAATAAAAAGACCATAAGACCTACGTTTTTCCCTCTTATTTTAAAGGAAACACTGATTAATTCACTTGAAGCAGATTTGAGTTAATGTTTTCGCAGACAAGGAAAAGCCCCGAGGGCGTAGCCGGAAGCTACGTTGAGGGG
>DFJD01000103.1:1583-2365 GCA_002372875.1 Clostridiales bacterium UBA3680 | reverse complement strand
GATTAATTAATCAGTGGTTCCTAAGCTCTTTGTCAGCGTCAATTTATTGCACCCGTTGCTGTACTCATATTTAACATCATCTACCATGGATTTGACCATAAAAATGCCCAAACCGCCTATACCTCGTTCCTCGCCCGAAAGAAGAATATCGGGGTCGGTTTTTGCCAAGGGGTCGAAAGGGTCGCCTCCGTCCGTAATGCAAAACGTTGCTACATCATCCTCCACGCTGCCGCTTATCTCGGCCCATCCTTCTTCGGAAGCATAGGCATAATGAGCTATATTTACATATATTTCTTCAATTGCCATTCGCAGCTGTGTACGAGCTTGAGGTGTACAGCCGTGAGCGTCCAAAATTTTTCCCACAAAATCCAAAATTTCAACCAGACTTTCGGGCTTTGCAGCAACTTTCAAAACCTCTTCCATGGTATATTCCTCCCTTCAAAGAGAAACACCTTGTCAAACCCCTACTTTATATCAAACACCGCATCCAAACCCGTATTTGACAAAACATCCATAAAATTCTCTCCGACATTTGTCAAAATCATCTCTCCCTTATTTGCTTTCATAGTCTTAAATGTGGCAAGCAATACTCGCAAACCTGCCGAAGAAACATAGTCACACTCGGCAAAATCAAGTGTCAAGCCTTGCACTCCGTCAAGTTCCTTTTCCAAAAGCTCCGACAGTTCGGGCGCCGTCAGGGTATTAAGCTCCCCGGAAAGACAAATCTTCAATTCATTCCCATTCTTTTCGGTATTCAGTTTCATTTTGGTTTCCTCCTTATT
>DFJD01000103.1:0-1498 GCA_002372875.1 Clostridiales bacterium UBA3680 | reverse complement strand
ATACTTAAAACTATCATAGTCATATCATCAAATTGCGGCATTCCCGTCGCAAAATCATTCACATCTTTAAGAATGTTCTCGAGCGTATCTTCGGCAGACAGTTCCTTGGAGCTTTCCATTGTTTCGATCAAGCGCTCTTCTCCGTAAAGCTCGTTTTTGGTGTTGTGAGCCTCCGTAATGCCGTCTGTATACAGCAACAGCCTATCTCCCGGTTCAAGTTGTATTTCATCCTGCTTATATCGGGTAAACTCCAAACCCGCAAGAAACAGTCCGTGAACTTTTTTCAAATAAATACAAGGTTTGTTTTTCGGCTGCAAAATAGGATAATTATGCCCTGCATTTGTGTATTGAAGTTTCATGGTGCGGGTATCGAGAATGCCGATCCATGCGGTTGCAAACATTCCCGCCTCATTATTTTCGCAAAGTCTTGCATTAACGGCATTAAAAATATCCGATGTATTTTCTCGCATCAAAGCATAATCCTTTATCATCGTTTTTGCCGTCATCATAAACAGAGCAGCAGGGGTCCCCTTTCCCGAAACATCGGCAATAAGGAAACAAATTCTGTTCTCATCAAGAGGGAAATAGTCGTAGAAATCGCCGCCCACTTCCTTTGCGGTGTTCATACTTCCTCTCAAGATCAGTTCCAAATGTTCGGCAAATTCAGGTGCAGCCGAAGGCAGAGCATCGGTCTGTATCTTCGCCGCAATACGAAGGTCGGTTTCCACAGCTTCCACCTTCGCCCTTGTTTTCAGAACAATATTTGTACTTACATTTGTAACCAAATACACAAGTGCCAACGATACAGGCAACGAAGATGTTTCAAAGACACCGTTTTCACCGCCGAAAAAAGCCACTTGAAACCAATATAAAATCGGTGCCATAGCTCCGAAAACAAACATACTTATCGGAATTTCCCCGCCGGACGGTCTTTTTTGTTTCCCGATCGTAAGAAAGAAAAGCGCAACAAGCAAAGGCGAGAAAAAATAAAAGTAAACCAACGCATGAAATGTGTTATCAAAAAACGGCATTAATTGGACTTCGCCGCCTTCGGTCACCCAAAAAATAATCTTCGTGTGCATGGTGGTGGCGCACAGCAAAGCCGTTGCAGCGATCGGCAGTCCGTAAGCGGTTAGCAGCCACTTTTTCTTTAATCGTATACCGAGCCTGTCGAGCAAATACAGATTTAAAAAAGCGGCAAATATTATAAGAGATGTGCAATAACACCCTACCATGATAAAGATCGGAATTCTGAGATTGGCATTTCCTTCAAAAACGGTCCATACGATCTCAAATACACACATAACTATGCCGGAAACAAGCATAAGAGATATAAAATCCGTAAGCTTTTGCTTGTAAAGAAAAATATTATTTATCAATAATATCACAAGAAGGATCGCTGCAACGAACAACAATTCCAAAAATAATCGGTTCGCCATAATAATTTGATTCCTTTCGCTAAAAACTTAGGAAGCGCTGATTAATTCACTTGAAGCAG
>DFJD01000093.1:11308-13698 GCA_002372875.1 Clostridiales bacterium UBA3680 | reverse complement strand
AAGTGCTGACCCACTGAATTTTAAGGAAGCACCCCTGCTTTAGAAGCGGGGGACTTCCTTAGTTTGTTAAAATATCTTTATATAGATTATAAGAAAGGCAACGATGAATGTCAATATGGAACAAATTGGAATTTATCTATCTTTTTACAAAACCTTTCCTTCTTGAAAAAAATTTTACACTATGGTAAAATGCAGAAAAAGGGAGGTTGAGATATGGCAAAACAAATCTGGAAGCCGGGAACTGTTTTGTACCCCTTGCCTGCGGTAATGGTCAGCTGCGGCGACGGCGAAAAAGACAATATAATAACCGTTGCTTGGACGGGTATTGTAAATACCGACCCGCCAATGACATACATTTCATTAAGAAAAAGCAGATATTCCTATGAAATTATAAAAAATACGGGTGAATTTGTTATAAACGTAACCACCGCATCCCTTACAAAGGCAACCGATTGGTGCGGAGTAAGAAGCGGAAGAGAACATGACAAATTTTCCATGATGAACTTAACAAAGGAGAAAGCTCCCCATCTTTCAAATGCTCCCATAATAGGTGAAAGTCCATTAAGCCTTGAATGCAGGGTAACGGAAATTAAGGACCTGGGTTCACACACAATGTTCCTGTCCGAAATAGTAGGTGTCCTTGCCGACGAACGATATATGAACGAAGACGGAAGCTTCGATTTCGAGAAGTCCGAACCTATATGTTATTCTCACGGAGAATATTTTACCCTTGGAAAAAAACTCGGAAAATTCGGGTATTCCGTCAGAAAGAAAAAGCGGAGGAAATAATATGAAAAAAAAGCTGTGCTTGGCAATAACAACAATAACACTGGCAATTTGCAATGCTTTCTCGGCATGTGCCGAACAAACCCCTACCGTCACTTACATGGGAGAGGAAGTGGTAACCCCCGTTGCCCCCGTTATATCCGATGGGAGGATAATGCTTCCCTTCAGAGCAGTATTTGAAGCTCTCGGAGCCACGGTGGATTTTGATGCCGAAGAAAAAAGCTTTACCGCAGAAAAAGATGATATACGCCTTAAAATGACGGTAGGAAGCAACGAGCTTATTGTTCAAAGCGGCTTTACAACACAGGCATATCGTATAGATGCCCCTCCTGTAATAGTAAACGACAGAGTTCTTGCTCCCCTTCGTTACGCCGCACAAATAATGGGTTATGATGTAAATTGGGATGCGGAAAATAAGGTTGCGGATATAGTTCAAAAAGCGGAAGAGGTTACACAAAAACAGACAAAAACATCGGTTGAAACAACTACCGAAGCCACTACAAAAACAACCACCGAAACAACAAAAAAAGCCGTAACCACAGAAGCCGCGACCGAAACCACGACTCAAATAGTGATAGGCAAGACCTCTCATAAAAATCTACTTAAACACTTTGGCAGCTCTTCCGGTTCATTCAATTTTTACGAAAAAACAAACGAGGTGGTAAGAGAGGCTTTCAACGGCTCAATAGTATATCACACAGATATGCAAAAAAGCACCTATTCAAGCGGAAAAGTGGAACTTCCCGTAACAATAAAGGGCACATATCACTGCTATTTCGGTACCCTTAAAGATAATAAGATCACCTTCAGCTACAATTATTACGATGTGGATAATCATTATTTGGGCACGGGTACATTCGATGTTGAAAACCTTGAACCCGAGGTGGAAACAGAATTTGAAGAAAGTATATACCTTGACAAAAGAACACAGTATGTTTACTGGCATCTTGCCAACTACCGCAAATAACAGCAAAAATGAATAAATCATATATGAATAAAATGTTAATATTACATAAATATCACAAAATATCTTGACAATTTTTAACATTTTTGCTAAAATACTGACAACGAAAAGAAAAATAAATGTTAGGTAGCAGTTAAAAAATGTGCAGAGGCTCTACCAAACATAAGGGCTCCGTTGTTCGTTTTGCTTTGAAGTACGGCAGTCCGATAATAAGGGAGGTAATGTTTATGGCAGAAATGATTTGTGAGGAATGCGGCGGCACACTGGTTATGACTCCCGGAGGCGGAAAGTGCACAAGCTGCGGAAAGTTATACAGACCCGGCGAAAAGCTCGACCATCTTAATGATGACAGAATTGTCAGACAAAAAATAGAAGATGAAGAAAGAGCAAGACGCGAGGCTGAGGAGGCTGCAAAGGCAGCAGCCGAGGCAGGTCAAGCATAATAATATGAACTGTTAAAGGGGTGTAAAAAATGTTTTTTTACACCCTTTTTCGTTGTTTCAAATCTTATATGACAATTTCTAAGGAAGCACTGATTAATTCACTTGAAGCAGATTTGAGGTAATATTTTCGCAGACAAGGAAAAGACCCGATGGCATAGCCGGAGCTATGTCAAGGGGCTTTGACACAGTATGCGGTA
>DFJD01000093.1:0-11222 GCA_002372875.1 Clostridiales bacterium UBA3680 | reverse complement strand
ATTAATTAATCAGTGGTTCCCTAAGGAAGCACTGATTAATTGATCGGTGCTTCCCTAAGTTTTACAACTTTTTTCTTTGTGACAAACCCATAATCTCCTTAAACTTCACCTAAAAAAAGAATAATATCCTCGATAATTTTGGATATTATTTTTTATGATACACTCTTTACCGTAGCTTGACAAGAGCATTGTATTTAATGTATAATTTAATTTGATGCGTTTAAAACATGTTATATACAGCCCATCAAAAACAACTACCGTAGTAGTATCAAAAGTTTTTCGAATATTTGTTTTTTGAACGGGCTTACAAAGAAAGAGTGGATCTAATGAATACAAAAAGAGACGATGTAAGAAATGTTGCGATAATAGCCCATGTTGACCATGGCAAAACCACCCTTGTGGACGAGCTTCTTAAGCAAAGCGGAACATTTCGTTCAAACCAGGTCATAAGAGAAAGAGTTATGGACAGCGGAGATATTGAAAGAGAAAGAGGAATCACTATTCTTTCAAAAAACACTTCCGTTTACTATGAACATGCAAAAATAAACATTGTAGATACCCCCGGACATGCCGATTTCGGCGGTGAGGTAGAAAGAATCCTTAAAATGGTAGACGGCGTTGTACTTGTGGTCGACGCTTACGAAGGTGCCATGCCGCAAACAAAGTTTGTACTTTCAAACGCCCTTTCCTTAGGTCTGCCCGTTGTGGTATGCGTGAACAAAATTGACCGTCCCGAAGCACGACCTAACGAAGTTGTTGATGAGATACTCGAACTTTTTATGGAGCTTGATGCAAGCGACGAACAGCTCGACTCTCCCTTCGTATTTGCTTCGGCAAAACTTGGAAAAGCGGCAATGACTCCCGAGGAGGCACTTGATGCTCCCGATATGAAACCGCTTTTTGACACCATACTTGAGCATATACCCGCTCCCGAGGGTGACCCCGATGCTGACTTTGCCATGTTGGTCACAACCATAGACTTTAATGAATATATCGGAAAGATAGGTATCGGAAAGGTTGAAAACGGTACTATTCGTTTAAATGATGAAGTAGCCATAGTAAACTATCACGACCCCGAAAAACTTATTAAAATGCGTGTTACCAAACTCTACCAATTCGAAAGCCTTGAAAAAGTAGAGGTAAAAGAAGCAAAAGTCGGTGATATCATTGCGGTAAGCGGAATGCCCGAAATACACATTGGCGACACCATAACCGTTGCGGAAAATCCCGTTGCTCTTGAGGTAAACAAAATAAGTGAACCTACCCTTTCCATGACCTTCAGTGTAAACGACTCCCCTTTTGCAGGTCAGGAGGGAAAATATGTTACAAGCCGTCATTTAAGAGAACGTCTTTTAAGAGAGCTCAACACCGATGTCAGTTTGAGAGTCGAAGATACGGACAGAGCTGAAGCATTTAAGGTCAGCGGAAGAGGCGAGCTTCATCTTTCCATACTGATAGAAACAATGCGCCGAGAAGGATATGAATTTCAGGTTTCCCGTCCCGAAGTTCTCTATAAAACAGACGAGAGCGGAAAAAGACTTGAACCCATGGAAATGGCTACTATAGATGTTCCCGAGGAATTTGTGGGAACCGTAATAGAAAAGCTGGGTACAAGAAAGGGAGAAATGGTGAACATGGCGCCTTCAAAAGGAGGCTATACCAGACTTGAATTCAATATACCCGCAAGAGGTCTTATAGGATACAGAAATGAATTCCTTACCGACACAAGAGGAAACGGTATACTAAACACCGTATTTAACGGTTACGAGGAATACAAAGGTGATATACAATCAAGAAGTCAAGGTTCCCTTGTTGCTTTTGAAACGGGAGAGGCTGTAGGATACGGTCTTTTTAACGCCCAGGACAGAGGCGATTTGTTTATCGGTGCAGGTACAAGAGTTTACTCGGGTATGGTAGTGGGAAGAAATTCTCGTTCGGGTGATATGGAAGTCAATGTTTGCAAGAAAAAGCAACTTACAAATACACGTTCCGCAGGCTCCGATGAAGCCCTTAAGCTTGTTCCTCATATCGTTATGAGCCTTGAACAATGTATAGATTTTATAAGCGATGATGAACTTGTGGAAGTAACTCCCGAAAGTCTCAGAATAAGAAAGAGATACCTTGACCCCGTGGCAAGAAGAAAAGCGGCTCGTTGCTGATAGGTTATTTTTATGGATGCAAAAAAAAGCAGTAATGCCTCCTTTGTTAAAATGGCAGCCATATTGGCTGTTGCCGGTATTCTGACAAGAATTATAGGCTTTTTATACCGTTTACCTCTTACAAATATGATAGGAGATGAAGGTAACGGGATCTATGCCGCAGGCTACAATGTATACAATTTTTTCCTGATAATGAGCTCTGCGGGGCTGCCTACGGCAATTTCAAGAATGATAGCCGAAAAAGCGGCAATAGGTCAGTACAGGAACGTAAAAAAAATATTTAATTATTCCATGCTGGTCTCTGCCGGAATAAGCCTTTTTCTTGCTCTTATCATGGCAGGTGGCACCTTTGCTTTTCAGCGTTTTTGCGAAATCGGAGGGCACACTCAAAGACTGTATCTATGGTATTCAAGTATATACTGTCTTTACTCCCTTGCCCCTACCGTGTTTATTGTGGGTGTGATGTCGGTCTACAGAGGATATTTTCAAGGTTTGCAAACCACTGTTCCCACATCGGTATCCCAAATAATAGAGCAGATCTTCAACGCCGTTTTCAGTGTTTTTCTTGCCTGGCTGTGGATGAAATACGGAATAGAATACGGAGCGGCGGGAGGAACCGCAGGCACGGGTGTCGGTGCTGCGGCAGGTCTCGGAGTAATATTTATATATTATCTTGCCGGATCTAAGCAAAGAAAACGCCTTTTAAAAGAAGACACAAAAGAATACGACCTCGAAAGAGGAAAAGATATTTCCATAAACCTTATAAAAATATCCGTTCCCATGATTATCGGCACGGCTATATTCAGTATGACCAATTTCGTAGATATGGCAATGGTAGAATCAAGGCTTGCTGCCGCGGGCTTCGACCATGACACCGTTGTAAAACTGTACGGTCAGTTAAACGGAAAGTATGTAACCATCACAACCATGCCCGTTTCAATATCTACGGCAATAGCAATAGCGGTTATACCGAGCATCGCGGCAAGCGTTGTAAGAAAAGAATTTAACGAGGTAAAATCAAAGCTTGACACCGCATTAAGGGTAACTATGATATTATCCATTCCTGCAGCTTTCGGCTTGGGTGTTCTTGGTACACCTATTTTGAAAATGCTCTTTCCGAGACATGCCGAAGGTGGCAGTCTTATTACCGCAGGAGGTCTGAGCATTATATTCCTTGCCCTGTCACTCATTTTGACTGGAGTTTTGCAAGGGATCGGTAATTTAAAGGCTCCCGCATTAAATTCACTGTGGAGCGCTCTTATAAAGATACCGATAAATTATGTTCTTATAGCTATACCTCAAATCAACATAATCGGTGCTATAATAAGTACTACAGCCTGTTATTTTATGTGCAGCGTACTTAATTTGATATCTCTGAAAAAAGAAACTGGAGTCAGCCCCGACTATGCCGGAATACTTGTAAAGCCCACTATAGCCTCTGTTATAATGGCAGTGTTCTGTTTCCTTTCATATAAGCTTTTTTATATGATCCTGCCCTCAAACACCATCGCCACACTTTTTGCGATAATCGTTGCGGTTTTGGTCTACTTTATAGCGATGGCACTTATAAAAGGCTTCAGAAGAGCTGACCTTAATATGTTGCCAATGGGTAAAAAACTTATAAGAATACTTGAAAAATACAACAGAATCTAACCAACGGAATTGCTTGCAATTATGTTGGTTATGAGCATGCGGCAGAAATTTATTTCTGCGTAATATGAATATCATTGAACGCCGTTATCAACAACGGCGTTTTTTAAGTTGCTTTTTTATTATTGAAGTGGTATAATATTAGAGATTATGATTTACGGAGAGAATACTATGACCGAAAAAATTTCTTTTGTATCCTTAGGCTGTGATAAAAACCTTGTAGACAGCGAAGTCATGCTCGGACTGATCGCCGAAAAAGGTTACGGTATCGTTAACGAACCGGAGAGAGCCGACATTATAATTATAAACAGCTGCGGCTTTCTTATGAGTGCAAGTCAGGAAGCAATAGATAAGATTCTTGAAATGGCGGATTATAAGCTTAACGGATCATGCAAGGCTCTTATTGTGACAGGCTGTATGGCTCAACGTTATAAAGATGAAATATTTTCTTCCCTTCCCGAGGTAGATGCCGTAGTGGGTACGGGAGATTTTGAAAAAATCGGTATGGTCATAGATGCCGTATTAAACGGCAAAAAACATTTTGAAACAGTAACGGATATCAACAATCACATAAACGAAGAAAATGCCTACAAAAGAGTTGTTACCACCACAGGCGGTTTCGGATACATAAAAATTGCGGAAGGCTGCAATATGAACTGTACATATTGCAAAA
The DNA here is from genome assembly GCA_002372875.1 of Clostridiales bacterium UBA3680. Taxonomy (GTDB): domain Bacteria; phylum Bacillota; class Clostridia; order Lachnospirales; family CAG-274; genus UBA3680. The sequence continues at coordinate 6,740 of DFJD01000093.1, read as the reverse complement.
TTCCTTCATTAAGAGGGAAATATCGTTCAAGAAGTATCGAGTCCCTTGTAAAGGAAGCATCTGTTCTTGCAGCTCAGGGTGTAAGGGAGCTTATAGTGGTAGCTCAGGATACTTCCATGTATGGTATCGACATCTACAAAAAACAGCAGTTGCACATTCTTTTAAAAAGGCTTTCCGAAATAGAAGATATACACTGGATAAGGCTTTTATATTGCTATCCGGAAAATATATATCCCGAGCTTATAGATGAAATGGCAACAAACAAGAAGATCCTTCACTATATAGATATGCCCGTTCAACACACTACCGACAGGATATTGAAACTTATGGGCAGAAGATCCACCTTCGATAAAATAAGAGATAACATCACACATTTAAGAGAACGGATCCCCGATATATGTTTAAGGACCACCCTTATAGCAGGTTTCCCCGGAGAAACCGAGGATGATGTTGCCTTAGAGCTTGAAAATCTCAAAGAGCTTGAATTTGACAGGGTCGGAGTATTTACCTATTCTCAAGAGGACGGTACCGTTGCTGCGGAAATGCCCGAACAGATAGAAGAAGAAACAAAACAAAAAAGAATGGATATGATAATGCGTCAGCAGATGGATATATCCGCAAAAAAGGGCAAGCAATTTATAGGAAAAACGCTTGAGGTAATAATAGAAGGAAAAATAGACGACGAATACGCCTATGAAGCCGAAAAGGATAACGTATATTGTGGCAGGAGCTATCGAGATTGTTACGAAATAGATGGATTTGTGTTTTTTGAAAGCAATGACGAACTGATTGCAGGTGATTTTGTAAACATAAAAATTACCGATGCCACGGATTACGATTTGATAGGAGAGATTGTTTCATGAATTTACCCAATAAACTGACACTTTTCAGAGTGTTGCTGATACCGGTATTTCTTATATTTTTGATAAATCCCATGGGGATGGATCAAAGAGCGGTAAGATACATAGCAACGGCAATATTCTGCATTGCCTCTGTTACGGACTGGTTTGACGGCTTTATCGCAAGAAAATACGATCTTGTAACAAATTTCGGTAAATTCATGGACCCCCTTGCAGATAAACTTCTTGTCTGTTCGGCAATGATAGCGCTTATAGGCAAGACCGATGCTGTTGTTCCCCTGCCGAGTGTGGTTGTAATAATAATAATTGCAAGAGAGTTCGCAATTACAGGTTTCAGAACGATAGCCGCAGAAAAAAATGTTGTTATTGCCGCAAGCTGGTGGGGCAAATCAAAAACGGTCTCCCAGATGATAATGATCATCTTGCTTCTGCTTAATTTCAACGTTAAGTTTTTTGAAGTGATAAGCACAATCATGATATGTGTGAGCGTGCTTTTGACAATATTCTCTGCTCTTGATTATTTTTCAAAAAATTGGAAGGTACTCAAAGACGAGACCAAATAGAAGGTGTTTTTATGAAACGCAAATTTCTTGCCTTCGCCGCGGTATTTGTTCTTATTTCGGGACGATCCGTTTTTGCGGAGAGTGTATTTGACGGAATGACCGACGAAGAAAAGACCCAGGCGGCAGGAGTGTATCTACAGGAAATAATAAAATATGTAAACGAGAACTATGTGGGCGAACCTGTCGACATAGAGACCCTTGTAAACGGTGCGGTAAACGGTATCACACAACAGCTTGATTCTTACAGTGCCTACCTTCCGCAAAAGGACTATGATGATATAAAAGCAGCGGAAAAAGCGGAATGGTTTTCCCCGGATTTTTCCTGTTCTTTCAACGAAGACGGTTATCCCGTGATCGTTGCCATTGAAAAAGGTTCAAAGAATTATGGTCAGGGAATAAGAAAAGGTGACACTATACAAAAAATAAACGGTCTTTCAGCCTACGGTATAGGTCAGGAAGAATATGAATCTCTTGTTAATGTAGACAAAGACGGAAAAGTCACGATGACAATAGCAAGGGGATACAGCGGCCTTACCTATAACCTTTTGCTTACACAAAAAAAGAAGGCCTCGGTTACGGTAAGAGCTATAAGCGAATTCAACACGGATAAATATACCTATTCATCAAAAAAAATAGGCTATATCAAAATATCATCCTTTTCTTCGGATACGGCAAATGAGTTTTCCAAAGCGATAGCGACCCTTAAACAACAGGGTATAACAAGTGTAATACTTGATTTACGAGGCAACACCGGAGGCTATGTGGATGAGGCGATAGCCGTGGCAAGATTGATAGTTCCCATGGGTAAGATAATTACCACAAAAGACAAAGCCGGAAAAACCGTTGAGTATACATCCAACCTGCAAAAACCCCCTTTTGACTACTGTGCCGTGCTTGTAGACGGAATGACGGCATCCGCCTCGGAAATAGTCGCTTCCGCTCTTCAAGACAGCAAAGCCGCCAAAATAGTGGGAGAGCAGACCTTCGGAAAAGGTGTTATGCAATCGGTCATGGAATTTGAGGGGCTCGGTGTTGTTAAGATGACCACCCTTGAATATACATCAAGGTCGGGAAAAACCATAAACGGTGTGGGTATCACCCCCGATATAGGTGTGGATAAAATTCTTTTTCTTGACGAAAATGAGCCTGTTACCGATGACAAAGTTACAGCGGCACTTAAATATATAGGCTTTAAGGTAGATAAGGAAAACACAAACGAAAGAAACATAGGTAGATTTCAGGTTGAAGAGGGATTGCCCGTTACATACAAGCTTGATGCAAAAACCGTCAATGCCATTAACCTTGAAATATATTCGGAACTGTTACAAAGCGACCGTATTCTTACCGCAGGATATATGTACCTGTTAGGTGAGACAGAATAAAATAAATGAGGTGTATTATGAAGTATATTTTTGTTACCGGAGGCGTTGTTTCCGGCTTGGGAAAAGGTATAACCGCAGCCTCCTTGGGCAGACTTTTAAAGGCAAGAGGCTATAAGGTCACAATTCAGAAATTTGACCCCTATATAAACATAGACCCGGGTACTATGAGCCCCTACCAGCACGGAGAGGTTTTTGTTACAGATGACGGCACGGAAACAGACCTTGACCTTGGCCACTACGAAAGATTTATAGATGAATCTCTTACCGTAAACAGCAATGTTACCACAGGTAAGATCTATTGGTCCGTGCTCAACAAAGAAAGAAAAGGCGAGTACCTCGGAAGAACCGTTCAGGTAGTTCCGCATATTACAGACGAAATAAAGAAAAGAGTATATGCCGCAGGCGAAGATACGAACGCAGACTTTGTAATTACCGAAATAGGCGGTACTGTAGGTGATATTGAGAGCGAACCCTTTATTGAAGCTATAAGACAGGTAAGCAGAGATGTGGGCAAGGAAAATGTTATTTACATTCATGTAACACTTGTTCCCTATCTTTCAAAGGGTGGAGAGCTTAAAACAAAACCTACTCAACACTCTGTAAAACAGCTTCTCGGTGTGGGAATACAGCCTGACATAATAGTATGTCGTACCGAGCATCCCATCGGTCAAAGCGAAAAAGAAAAACTTGCTCTTTTCTGCGGTGTTTCAACAGACTGCATAATTGAGAACATAGACTGTGATTCCCTTTATGAGGTTCCCTTTATGATGGAAAGAGAAAATCTTGCGGGTATTGTATGTCGAAAACTCGGAAAACCCTGTCCCGAGCCTAACCTTGAAGATTGGGAAGAGGTTGTAAAAAAAGAGAAAAACCTTACAAGCTCGGTTGTAATTGCCCTTGTAGGAAAATACGTAGAGTTGCACGATGCCTATCTTTCAATAGCGGAATCCCTTCACCATGCGGGAATACACTGCGGGGCAAAGGTAAAAATACGTTGGGTCAACTCAGAGGAAATAGAAAATAACGGCCCCGAGGCTTACCTAAAGGGAATTGACGGAATGATAGTTCCCGGCGGTTTCGGCACAAGAGGCGTTGAAGGAAAAATAACTGCCGTTAATTATGCAAGAGTAAATAAGATTCCTTTCCTTGGAATTTGCTTGGGAATGCATTGTACGGTAGTTGAATTTGCAAGAAACGTGCTTGGATATAAAGATGCCCATACAGCGGAGATACAGCCTAACACGGAGCATCCTGTTATAGACATTATGCCCGAACAGAAAAATATCGACATATTGGGCGGAACCATGCGACTTGGTGCATATCCTTGTGTGCTTGCAGATGGCACTTGGTCAAGGGAGCTTTATTCAGCCGAGCAGATAAGCGAAAGACACCGTCATCGCTATGAATTCAATAACGATTTCAAAGAAGAGATGGAAAAAGCCGGCCTTGTTATAGCCGGAACATCCCCCGACGGAAGATTGGTGGAAATCGTTGAGCTTTCCAAAGAGGAGCACCCCTATTTCGTCAGCGTACAATTCCATCCCGAATTTAAGTCACGTCCAAACAGACCTCATCCTCTGTTTATGGGACTTGTTAAGAATGCAAAAAAAATATCCGAATAAAAAAGGGTTTAAAAATTTACCCACAAAATAGATATTTACCGATTTGCAGCCGTGTAAATGCCACTATGTGACACTTACACGGCTGTAGTAATATATAAAAAAAATGGACCATGAATATATTTTCTATCTCTTCACAGCCCATTTAATTTTAATAAAACAAACTTTCAGTGTTTATCACATCTGATTATTTTCGTAAAAACCCGAGACAACTTCATTTTTAGCCTTCAATGCATAATAAAGCTCGGAATTTGTCAAATTCACATAGGGGTTTACATAGAAAAGATTTAAAAGTCCTAATGTAAAAATTCCTAAAATAAACCAACCGATAAATGATAAATGAAGCAGAAAAACATTCATTTTCTGTCCCGTCATTATTTCCTTGCTTTTTGCAAATGCTTCTTCACAAGGTGTGTTGGGATCATCTGCCAGAATATAGGGCACAAGGAAATATTCATATGCCTTAACGATACCCGGAATAATAAAGAGCAAAGACCAAAGTACAATGTAGAGATACCTTAAAAACATGGTTTTTGCAACATTCTTGTATCCCGTATGTCCGAAAACAAAAGCAACATCGGCAACTTTAGCGGTATTGTAACGACAGTTAAGAAAGAACTTTGTACAGCCCACATTCAGCGGTCCGAATACAAATGCCATAATGGCACAAGAGATGGCAAGAACAACAACAAATACTATCAACACAATGATAGCTATGGTTGCAATCTGATCTCCGGATAGTCTTGAAAGACTCTCCGAGCCTCCGTTCTGTCCCATTCTTCCTGTGTTGAAGGAACCGCCTCCTCCGCCGCCACCACCGGTGAAAGCCATAATCAAGGAAACCAGCACAGCAGGCCAATAGCAGGTTTTAAGCAAAGCCTTGGCATTTTGCTTAAGTGTAGCAGGTTCAAACATAAAAACTCCTCCTTTTATTCTTTTTTAAACTTCAGTTGTATTATAACATAAATATAGTGCTATGGCAATATAGTAATAAAATTGTTAAATATCGTAATATTTGATGATTTCACAAATTTCCGCTACATACTTATTGACCTTCGTGTTCTTTCAGTCTTTCTATATCCTGTTTAAATTGTGATAAAAACAATCCCGCCGCTTTTGTAAACACGGTATATTTTTTCCATACAAAATTACAACCGACTTCTATTTCGGGAACAAGAGGTTTAAAACACATATCACAGTCTCCCGTTACATTTATAAGTTTATCAAAACAGATGCAGTATCCCATACCTTCCTTTGCCAAGACCGAACCGTTGTATACAAGGTTATACTCTGCTGTTATATTCAACTTTTCTTTTTCCAAACCAAATTTTTCGGAAAGAAGATTATGATGATTTGTCTGCCTGGGAACAATAAGAGGCTTGCCTGCAAGGTCGGATATACGGATGCTGTCTTTTTTTGCAAGCTCCGCATCACGACGCATAAGCACGCCGAATTTGTCTTTCAGCGGGATCTCTATGCTTTCATATTTTGTTGTATCATAGGATTGAAATATAAGACCGAAATCAATAAGTCCCTTATCAAGCCTCTCTGTTACATCCGCTCCGTCTGCACTGTAAATGTTGTAACTGATATTCGGATAATCCTTTTGAAGTATTCGTAAGGTATCGGCAATAAGTTTTATTGCATAGGTCTCCCCTGCCCCGATATACACCTTTCCCGATACCGTATCACTGCTTTGCTTTACCTCCTGCTCTGTTTTATCGAGCAACTCCGAAATTTCTTCCGCTCTTTTTCTTAATATCATGCCCTCCTCTGTAAGTGTAACACCTTTGTTTGATCGTATAAGCAAGGTCTTGCCAAGCTCTTCTTCAAGCTCTTTCAGCTGTCTTGACAGTGTCGGCTGTGACAAATGCAACCTTTCCGCTGCTACCGAATAGCTCTGTTCTCTTGCCACCGCAAGAAAATATTTAAGAACTCTGATATCCATAAAATCACCCCTCTTGTTATCGTACCATAAGTGTCTATTACTTTCAAGCATAAATCTTTATTTGGTATAGGTATTTGTAATTTATATAATTTAATGATATACTTGTGTCAGAGTCAATGATATTCGTATTCCGCAGAAATAAATTTCTGCTACATACTCATAACCAACGGAATTGCAAGCGATTCCAAATTCAGTGGGAGCTTGGACTTCCACTGAATTTTAAGTAAGCACCCCCGCTTTAGAAGCGGGGGACTTCCTTAGTTTGTTAAATTTTTCAATTTCTTCTTTTATTCTTTCTTGCAGATTTTCGCTGCCTTCGATCAGAACATATCTGTTGTGATCTTCGTATATATTGCGGATAGTAATAC
>DFJD01000111.1 GCA_002372875.1 Clostridiales bacterium UBA3680 | reverse complement strand
TTTTTGATTGTTAAATTTATAGCAATAGTTTTAGCTTGTAATTATTCCGTCAATGGTGTATAATTTTTACAGTTGTTGAAAAACAAACAATAACCGGAGGTTAATTTAAAATGAGTAAGAATATGGATGAAAAGATTATAAACTGTATCAGAGCATTGAGTATGGATGCCATACAAAAGGCTAATTCAGGGCATCCCGGCATAACAATGGGTGCTGCTCCGATGGCTTATAAGCTTTTTAAGGATCATTTGAAAGCCGATGCATTATGTCCCGATTGGATAGACAGAGACCGTTTTGTCCTCTCGGCAGGTCACGGTTCAATGCTTTTATATGCAATTTTACATCTTTTCGGTTACAAAGTATCCATAGATGATATAAAGCAATTCAGACAGTTTGACTCGATCACTCCCGGACACCCGGAATATGGTAAAACCCCCGGAGTTGATGCCAGTACAGGTCCATTGGGTCAGGGGTTTGCAAATGCGGTTGGTATGGCAATGGCGGAGGCACATCTTGCCGCTCGCTTTAACAAACCCGGCTACAATGTTATAGATCATTATTCCTACGCTCTTTGCGGCGACGGATGTATGATGGAGGGCATTTCCTCCGAAGCCGCATCTCTTGCCGGTACACTTAAGCTTGGTAAGCTTATTGTGCTGTATGATTCAAACAACATTTCCATAGAAGGAAGCACAGACATTGCATTTACCGAAAATGTAAGAGCTCGCTTTGATTCCTTTGGCTGGCATACGCTTTTGGTTGAAGACGGTAACGATCTTGAAGCAATAGATAAAGCAATAAAAGAGGCAAAGTCGGTTACAGACAAGCCCTCTTTAATAGAAATAAAGACAATAATAGGTTACGGTTCTCCCAATAAGGCAGGCTCAAATGCTTCACACGGAGCTCCTTTGGGTGAGGACGAAATAATAGCCACAAAGAAAGCCTTAGGTTGGGAATATGATAAATTCGAAGTTCCCGAAGATATATATGAGACCATGGCTCCTATACAAAATGCACATTCACATGACCATGCAACTTGGGATGAAATGTTTAACGATTATGCCAAAAATTTCCCCAAAGATGCCGAAGAGCTCAGAGCATGGTTTGAAGATGACTTTGTATCCGCACTTAAAGATGATGACTCATTTTGGAATAACGAAGGAGATATGGCTACAAGAGCTGCATCGGAGAAAATTCTCAACAAAATTGCCGAAATACAGCCAAATCTTTTCGGTGGGTCGGCAGATTTGTCACCTTCAAACAAATCCGTAATGAAAAACAGCTCGTATTTTTCAGCTGATGACAGACTTGGAAACAACATTCACTTTGGTGTAAGAGAAATGGCAATGACGGCCATAGCAAACGGTATGCTTCTTCACGGTGGCGTAAGGTCGTATATTGCAACATTTTTCGTTTTCAGTGATTATCTGAAGCCTATATTAAGAGTTGCATCCATATCCTCTCTTCCAACAACATGTATACTCTCTCATGACTCTGTAGGTGTAGGTGAGGACGGTCCCACACATCAACCCATTGAGCAGATCGCTGTGTTAAGAAGTATGCCTAATTTCAGAGTATTCAGACCCTGCGACATAAACGAAACAGCTGCAGCATGGTATACCGCACTTTCAAGCAAGACAACCCCTACCGCCATGCTCTTTACAAGACAAACAACCAAAAACATGGGAGTTGACGGCAGAAAAGCTCTTAAAGGCGGATATATATTAAAAGATTCCACAAAGGAAGTGCCCGATGCTATTATTATTGCTACCGGCTCCGAGGTTTCAATAGCCTGCGATGCTCGTGATATACTTTTGGAAAAAGGTGTGGATGTCAGAGTTGTAAGTATGCCTTGCGTGGAACTTTTTGAAGAACAAAGTCCCGAATATAAAAACAGTGTACTTCCTCTTTCCGTTAAGAAGAGAGTTTCGGTTGAAGCTTCTTCCGACCTTTCCTGGTACAGATTTGTGGGAATAGAAGGCAAGGCTGTAGGAATGCGTGAATTCGGAAAATCAGCTCCCTATTCGGTACTTTTTAAGCATTACGGCTTTACTCCCGAAAACATCGCACAAAAGACACTTGAAGTGATACAGAATGGATAAGCTGCAAAAACAAATATATTTTTTAAATGAAACAGACAAACTGAAAAATGTTATAAGACATTCACTTTTGACACAAGACCTCAGAAGAGAAAACGATGCCGAACACAGCTGGCATATATGTATGTATGCTCTTATATTAGAGGAATATGCTCCCGAAGGTTGCGATATTTTACAGAGCATAAAAATAATGCTTGTACATGACCTTGTTGAAATATATGCAGGTGATACCTATCTTTATGATGAAAAAGGTTATCTAAGCAAAAAACAAAGAGAAACACAGGCAGCCGATAAACTGTTTGGACTGCTTGATGATGAGCAGGCAAAGTATATCAGATCTTTATGGGATGAATTTGAAGAGAATAAAACGCCCTCTTCAAACTTTGCCAATACTCTTGACCGTCTTCAGCCCATAATGCTCAATTATCTTTCCAAAGGTGAAAAATGGCTTGTAAACAAGGTAACAAAGAAAGATGTACTTTCCAGATGGGAAAGTACGGCAAAAAATGCTGATAAAAAAATCGATACATTTTTAAGAAATCTCCTTGATGAATGTGTTCAAAACGGATATTTACTTCCATAAGTCAAGAAAGGAGGTCGCAAATTGACAGAAATAAAGCAAATAGTTGAAAAGGCGAACATACTGACCGAAGCCTTGCCTTACATAAGAGATTTTACCGGGAAAATTATGGTAATAAAGCTCGGCAGGTCTGTTTTGGCTAAAAAAGAACTTCTTTTAAGTGCAATAGATGATATAGCACTTTTAAAGCTTATAGGTGCAAAAATTGTACTTGTACACAGCGGTAGTGATGAAATTAACAGGTGGCTTAAAATAAACAACAAGGAAATTGCCTTTATAGACGATAACAGAGTTACCGACAGCGAATCGGCTGAAATTATCGAAATGGTGCTCGGTAAAATCAACAAAAATATCGTAAGTCAATTTAGCGCGCGCTCCGTAAAGGCTGTGGGAATATCGGGAAAAGATGCGGAAACGGTAAAATGTATCAAGAAAACCGTTTCCGGAGGAGACTTAGGTTTTTTCGGTAAGATAATTAATGTAGATACATCATTGATCACGGAACTGTTAAACGATGGCTTCACTCCCGTTGTTGCTACCATTGGTGCAGATGAAAAAGGTCAAACTTATAATCTCAAGGCAGATGAACTGACAGGTGAAATAGCAAAAGCATTAAATGCCGAAAAAGTAGTTTATCTGACGCAGGGAAACGGAATAAGCGAAAATGACGGAGTTGACCTGAAAGCAATGCTTAAAGTAAGCGATGTTGAAAAGATGGTGGAATCTTCCGTTTTACCCAATTCAACTTTAAAAAAGCTCGCTTATGCAACAGATGCCGTTAAAGGCGGAGTAAGAAGAGCACATATTATAAACGGTGCCACAGAACACGGTATCTTACTTGAACTGTTCACAATATACGGTATCGGAACGGCGATAGTTGACGATAACGAAAAGCTGTACAATCATGAAAAAATGTTCAGGAAATTGTAAAAGGAGGAACTATGCATACTGTAAGAAAAGTAACAGAAAATATATATTATCTCGGCGGTAACGACAGAAGACTTTCACTTTTTGAAAATCTTTATCCTATTCCCAACGGAGTAAGCTATAATTCATATCTTGTAAAAGATGAGAAAAACGTATTGCTTGACACTGTCGATCATGCAATTGCTCCTATTTTTATTGAAAATTTGGAGTATGCCTTAAACGACAAAAAACTTGATTATATCATTGTAAACCATATGGAACCCGATCACTGTGCAACACTTGAGACCGTTGTTCAAATGCATCCCGAAGCAAAGATCATAGGTAATGCAAAAACCCTGGGAATGATAAAGCAATTCTTCACTTTTGATGCCGATTCGATATTTATAACGGTAAAAGAAGGCGAAGAAATATCTACAGGTGAACATACGTTTTCATTCATATCGGCTCCATTTGTACATTGGCCCGAAGTTATGGTAACATATGAAAAGAAGAGTAAAACACTTTTTTCCGCTGATGCTTTCGGTACTTTCGGTGCATTGTCAGGACATATTTTTGCCGATGAAGTAGATTTTGAACATACACTTCTTGATGAAGCGAGAAGATATTACACAAATATTGTCGGTAAATACGGCAATCAGGTAAATGCCCTTTTAACAAAAGCCGCAAATCTCGATATTGAAAGAATATGCCCTCTTCACGGACCTATATGGAGAGAAAATCTTACATTTATTATAGAAAAATATAAAACATGGGCTACATATGCTCCCGAAAATAAGGGTGTTGTTATTGCCTACGCTTCTATATACGGTAACACGGAAAATGCTGCTGAAGCGGTTGCAGGCAGACTTGCCGATAAAGGAATAGATAATATTTCAGTTTTTGATGTTTCAAAAACCGATGCTTCGTATATTCTTGCCGAGGCCTTCAAATATTCACATATCATACTTGCATGTGTAACATACAACGCAGACCTGTTCATTAAAACGGAAACCCTTATAAGTGAAATCAAGGCTCACAACCTTTCCGGCAGGACATTTGCATTTATAGAAAACGGAACTTGGGGACCTGTTGCCGCAAAGAAAATGACAGACAGTTTAAGTGAGCTTAAAAACACAACAATACTTGATAAAAAACTCACAATAAAATCTGCATTAAAGTCCGATAATGAAGCTGCAATAGAAGAATTTGTACAATCGGTCGCAGACAGCATAAATGAATGTTAATTGATTATCGGTGCCCCCTAACAGAAAATGTACATATTCAACAAATTATTCAAATTTGATTTGACTTTTTACACATAATTATATATAATAATAGACATATAATTACCTTTAATTTTCAAAGGTATTGTTCGGAGACGAAAATATGTCGTTTTCTAAAAAAACATGAAAGGATGATTCACAATGGCGGATAATACAAGCAACAGAGCCGTAGGTACAAGAGATGCCTCCGCATCGGCAAAAGCAAGAGAGGCCGAGGCAAGAGCTGCAGGCGGCGGTTCATTTGAAAGCAAGCCTATGCAGTCTCAGTTTACAGCTCCTACCCCCACAGAGCAGCCCAAAGAAAACAAACCTCAAAGACCGGCTCCCAAGAGCAAATCATTTATGCAGACCCTCGTTGAGAAAAATGTATTTACATATATTGCGATCGCTGTTATTATAATAATAATTGTACTCATTATAAGGGGTTGTGTAGGATAAAAAACAGCAAGACCGTTCTTCGGTCTTGTTTTTTTTTCGTAAACATGTTAGAAAATTATTTAAGGAAGCACGGAGGAACGAAAATGGAAATAAAAGGTGCTGTTCACTCACTCGAATCCTTTGGTTCTGTAGACGGACCCGGGATAAGATATGTTATTTTTCTAAAAGGATGCGAGATGAGATGTAAATTTTGTCATAATCCCGATACATGGAAAATAACGGATGAAAATATGCAAAGTGCCGATGAATTGATAACAAAAGCACTTAAATACCAAGAATACTGGGGTGAGGACGGTGGTATTACCGTAAGCGGAGGAGATCCTCTGGTTCAAATAGATTTTCTTTTGGAGCTTTTCAAAAAGGCTAAAATAAACAAAATAAATACAGCCCTTGATACATCGGCTCAGCCTTTTACAAGAGAGGAACCTTTCTTTGGAAAATTTAAAGAACTGATGAAAAATACGGATCTTGTTTTACTTGATATAAAACACATAAATGAAAACGAGCATATAAAACTTACGGGAAAAACAAACAAAAACATACTTGATTGTGCAAAATATCTTTCGGATATCGGTAAACCTGTATGGATAAGACATGTACTTGTGCCGGGCATATCGGATAAAGATGAATATCTGAATGAACTTGCGGATTTTCTTAAAGGTTTGAAAAACATAAAGAAAATCGAAGTGCTGCCCTACCATACTCTTGGGGTGTTCAAGTGGAAAGAGTTGGGCATTCCGTATTCACTTGAAGGAATTGATCCTCCTACTACGGAAAGAATTGAAAATGCACGTAAAATTCTGAACAAAGCATTAGATTAATTGTTATTTTCTTAATAAAATACTTGTTTTTTCAGCCTGTTTTTTGTATAATATATACTATATCAAGCCTTTAATCGTATAGGATTAAATAGGGTCAACGAGAAAGGAGTTCTTTTTATGGATTACATGGATGCGTATAAGAAATGGTGTGAAGATCCGATATTTGATGATGCCACCAAAGCCGAGCTTAAAGCTATTGAGGGTAATGATAAGGAAATCAAGGAAAGATTTTACAAAAATCTTGAATTCGGAACCGGAGGTCTGCGAGGAATTATAGGTGCAGGCACAAACAGAATGAACATATATACCGTTAGTAAGGCAACACAAGGTTTTGCCAACTATATCATAAAACAGGGTGACGATCATGTTAAAAAGGGAGTTGCCATTGCATATGACTGCCGAAACATGAGTCCCGAATTTGCTGAGGCAACCGCTCTTGTTTTAAATGCAAACGGTATAAAGACATATATTTACGACGAACTTCGCCCTACCCCCATGCTTAGTTTTGCTGTAAGACACATGGGTGCAACAGGTGGTATCGTTATAACGGCAAGCCATAATCCCCCCGAATATAACGGATATAAAGTATACTGGGAAGACGGTGGACAGGTTCCCTATCCCAGAGATGAAGCAATTATTGAAGAAGTAAATGCAATAACGGATTTCGCCTCCATCAAAACAATGAAGAAGGAGGATGCCGTAAAGGCAGGACTTTTTGTTGTAATGGGTCCCGAGGTTGACGAGGCTTACGACAACTGTGTGCTTGAGCAGCTTGTAGATCCCGATGTTGTAAAGAACTCGGATATTAAAATTGTATATACACCTATTCACGGTTCGGGTAATAAACCGGTGAGAAGAGTGCTCCAAAAAGCAGGCTTTAAGAATGTTTATGTTGTTCCCGAACAGGAAAATCCCGACGGTAATTTTACAACGGTTGGTTATCCCAACCCCGAAGATCCCAATGTGTTCAAGCTTGCAATACAGCTTGCCGAAAAAGAAGGAGCCGACATCATTATCGGTACCGACCCCGATTCGGACAGAGTTGGTGCAATGTGCAAAATGAAAAACGGTGAGTATACCGTTCTTTCAGGAAACAACACGGGAACTCTTCTTTGTGAATATATTTGTTCCAGAAAGAAGGAGCTTGGAACTCTTCCCAAAAACGGTGCTATTGTTTCCACGATAGTTTCCACAGAACTTACAAAAGCCATTGCCAAAGAATATGGATTAACATATTATGATGTTCTTACAGGCTTTAAATATATAGGTGAAAAAATAAAAGGTTTTGAGCAAAATAACGACCACACTTATGTATTCGGCTTCGAAGAGAGCTATGGTTGTCTTTCGGGTACATACGCAAGAGATAAAGATGCCGTTGTTGCTTCGATGCTTTTGGGCGAAATTGCTGCTTACTACAAAACAAAGGGTATGAATCTTTATGATGCTCTTATGGAACTGTACAAGAAATACGGTTACTACAGAGAAACAATAAAGTCTATCACTCTCAAGGGTATAGAAGGTATCGAAAACATGGGTAAGATCATGGATACCTTGAGAAATAATACTCCAAAGGAAATAGGCGGAGTAAAGGTTACTCAAACAAGAGATTACAAGCTTGATAAGATAGTAGATGTTACATCGGGAAAAACAACCCCTACAGGTCTTCCTAAAAGCAATGTTCTTTATTTTGAGCTTGAAGATGATACTTGGTTCTGTGTTCGTCCAAGCGGTACCGAGCCTAAGATCAAAATATATTTCGGAAGCAAAGGTGAAAGCCTTGAGCAAGCCGATAAGAAAATTGAAAATGCTTCAAATGCAATAATGAAAAAAGTAGACGAAATTCTTGCATAAAAAATAGCGGCTGTGAATTATTTTCGCAGTCGCTTTTTTCGTTATGGTTCAATCTTGTGTATATAACACTCTGAGCTTTTGAAATGCTGCATCGCTTAACTTAAGCTCATTGGCGATATATCCATTTACTCCTCCGTATTTTTCATCCATTTCCTTTAATATAGGTCGGATACTGGATAAATCAACACTTTCACAAAAAAGTGCAAGTTCAAGAACAGCCTCGTTATCGGTGAGCTTCGGTACCTCTTTTTTTATTTCATTTATAATATCGGAACAGGCTTCATTTGTAAGCATATAATCTTCAACATATGTTTTCCTCGGAACATTCAATGCAGAAAGTGTAAGTATTGCCGCCATTCCTGTTCTGTCTTTTCCCTGTGTACAATGGAAAAGAACGCTTTCATCATCTTTCTTTGAAAGAAGCACATCAAAATAATCCATATACGCTTTCTTTCCGCAATCGGAAAAAACAAAAGAACGATATATCTCTGTTTTCTTAAAATCCAAACCCGATGAATAAGCTATAAGGTACCTTTTTCCGATATTTTCGGTAAGTGCCATTCTTTTGTATATCTCATAGCTTTCTTTATCAATATGGAGATTTCCGAGGACGGAAAAATGCTTATTCTCCGCTTCGCCTATAACGGGGTCGGGATCTATATCGACCTCGCTGTCAGTACGAAGATCAACAATATATTTCAGCTTGTATTTGTTTATAAGCTTGAGTTTGGATTCTTCGGAAATATTCACAAGAGCTCCCGTTCTTATCAAGCTGTGCTCCTTTACCGTTTTTCCGTCAAAAGTCTTATAACCTCCAAGCTCTCTGGCATTAAATACGCCCCGAAGGTCTATTATTCTGTCTATCATATACATACCCCCTCTTTTTTATTATTATAGCTGCTTTAATGCAATAATTCAAGAAATATTTATTTACGGAGTTATTGGCTATTGCTTTTTTTTGAGAAAAAATATATAATATTTATCATAACATACAGAAAAGAAGGTAAAAATAATGTTAAAAAAAGTCAGATTTTATTTTGCGGGCATTCTTACGGGTGTGCTTGTATCTGTAGGAGCAGTTTCCTATGCTCAAAGCGGAGGAAAAACTATTGACGTTATATTTGACAAGATAAAACTCGAAGTCAACGGTAATAAACTTAATAAAGAAACTCTGCTTTACAACGGTATTACATATGTTCCCATACGTTCTGTTGCCGAAGCTCTCGGAGCCGATGTTGAATACGACAACGAAAAGAACACAGCAAAAATTACAACATTTAAAGAAAAGGATAATAAGGCCGAAGAAAAGAAGGATCTGTCAACGGGGATAAAGGGTGACATTGAAAAACTCCCTATTTCATTTGATGTATCCGACAAAAAGAACGGTTATAGAGTTTTAACGGCAACCGTAGGTAATTATACGGGATATACTCTTGTTGATTACTCCGTAACGCTTACAAACAAAGCCACTAATTCTTCTGTAGCATTAAAATCATCGAGGAAAATTGAAAACGGCGAAAGACTTGAAGGCCTCTCTGCCGTGGTATCAAATTTCACAAAAGAAGCAGACCTTGAAATATCTAACTGTGTATTTACTCTTTCAAACGAAAATGAAAGCGTACAATTCAGATATAACGGAAAATCGAGGAGCTATTATTGATCATGTCATTTTTAGAGCTATTATTGATTGCACTTAGCCTTGCAATGGATGCCTTCACTGTTTCGGTTATAAACGGTGCGATAAACAGAGGCAATAAAATAAAACTTGCTATACTTTTTGGTGTTTTTTTCGGAACATTTCAGTTTTTAATGCCGATTTTGGGCTTTTTGCTCGGCTATACTTTTATGAAATATATAACGGCTGTACAGGCATATGTTGCCTTCATCCTTCTTGTGGGCGTAGGTATAAACATGATAAGAGAAGCTTTCAGTGAAAAAGCAGATGATGAAGCAATAAAAAAAATTTCTTTCAAAATTGTAATAATGCTTGCCATAGCCACAAGTATAGATGCCTTTGCCGTAGGAATAACTTTTTCCAATCAAGGTGAAAGAATTTTATTTAATTCTTTTGTAATAGGTATCATAGCCTTTTTATTGTCGTTTATCGGAACATTACTTGGCAGTAAATTAAAAAAAATACTGCCCGACAGATTTTCGGCACTCGGAGGGGTAGTACTTATAATGCTTGGAATAAAAGCACTTGCGGAACATTTGTTTTTTTAGGAAGGTGATTTTATGACAATAAGAGAAGAAAAAGAGCTTGCCGAAGAAAAAACACTTTCGGAATTTGCCGTACTCTCAAGTCGCTCATTAGGCAGAGCAGTACCCGAAACACCATGTGACATAAGGATGTGCTTCCAAAGAGACAGAGACAGAATAATACATTCAAAAGCATTTAGGAGACTAATGCATAAAACACAGGTTTTTATATCACCCGAAGGCGATCATTTCAGAACGCGACTTACTCATACTCTGGAAGTTAATCAAATTTCAAGGACTATTGCATCGGCTTTGAGGTTGAATGAAAATTTAACGGAAGCCATAGCTTTGGGACATGATTTGGGACACACTCCGTTTGGTCACATTGGAGAGGCAGATCTTAACAAAGTTGTTCCCGGCGGCTTCAGACATAATGAACAAAGTGTAAGAATAGTCGAAAAAATTGAGAATAAAGGTAAAGGTCTTAATTTATCCCGTGAGGTAATTGACGGAATATTAAACCACAGAGGTGCTCTTTCCCCAAAAACACTTGAAGGAAAGGTAGTACAGATTTCAGATAAGATCGCTTACGTAAATCATGACATAGACGATGCCATAAGAGCCGGAATAATAAGTGAAATAGAACTTCCCATAAAAGATACCGAAATATTGGGACATTCATGTGTGGAAAGAATAGATTATATCGTTAAAGATATAATTTACAACAGTCTTGAAAAAAACGATATTATAATATCTCCGGAAACAAAAACGGCTCTTTATAACTTAAGAGAATACCTTTTTGAAAATGTTTATTTTTCCGGAAAGCTCTCTCATGAAAGACATACCTACGGTCATATTCTCGGAGAACTGTATTATCACTATATAAGTCATTTTGACGAGGTCCCCGATGAATATACGGATCGCTACAGTGAAACGGTTATTGAAGACGACAAAGAAAGAATAGTTGCCGATTTTATATCCGGTATGACAGATAGGTTTGCAATAAATAAATTTAAAGAATTAAAGGAGAACTAAAATGTCTAAAGAAATACCCTACAAAATATATCTTGAGGAAAAGGAAATACCCCGTTATTGGTACAATGTAAGAGCGGATATGCAAAACAAGCCGGCTCCTCTTTTAAATCCCGCAACGGGTAAGCCTATGACTCTTGATGAGCTTTCGGGTGTGTTTTGCCGTGAGCTTGCAATGCAGGAGCTGAATGTTACGGATACTTATATCGAAATACCCGAGGAAATATCAAGCTTTTACAAAATGTATCGCCCTTCCCCTCTTGTAAGAGCATACTGCCTTGAAAAAGCACTTGATACTCCCGCTCATATTTACTACAAATTTGAAGGTAACAACACCTCAGGATCTCATAAACTTAACTCGGCAATAGCACAGGCTTATTATGCAAAAAAGCAGGGACTTAAAGGAGTTACGACAGAAACCGGTGCGGGACAATGGGGCACGGCTCTTTCGATGGCATGTGCATATTTTGGCCTTGACTGTAAGGTTTTCATGGTGAAGGTCTCCTATGAGCAAAAACCCTTCAGAAGAGAGGTAATGAGAACATACGGAGCTTCGGTCACACCCTCTCCTTCTATGGAGACGGAGGTTGGCAGAAAGATAAACGCCGAATTTCCCGGCACAACGGGAAGCCTCGGATGTGCTATTTCAGAGGCTGTAGAGGCTGCTGTTTCAACAGATGGTTACAGATATGTTTTAGGCTCGGTTCTTTCTCAGGTTCTTTTGCATCAGACGGTGATCGGACTTGAAACAAAGACGGCACTTGATAAGTACGGTATAAAAGCCGATATGATAATAGGCTGTGCCGGTGGCGGCTCCAACCTTGGAGGTCTTATTTCTCCCTTTGTCGGAGAAATGCTCAGAGGAGAGGCCGACTATGAAATTATCGCCGTTGAACCTGCTTCCTGTCCTTCACTTACAAGAGGAAAATATATTTACGATTTCTGCGATACCGGAAAGGTTTGCCCTCTTGCAAAGATGTACACCTTAGGCTCGGGATTTATCCCCGCACCTAATCATGCGGGCGGATTACGATATCACGGTATGAGTTCTGTTGTATCTCAGCTTTATGATGACGGTCTTATACATGCAAGAACGGCAAAACAGACAGAAGTTTTTGAGGCCGCTCAGCAATTTGCCAAAACAGAGGGTATCCTCCCCGCTCCCGAGAGCTCACACGCAATAAAAGTTGCTATAGATGAAGCAATCAAGTGCAAGGAGACGGGAGAAGAAAAGAATATTGTATTTGGACTTACGGGAACAGGATATTTTGATATGTATGCTTATAAGCAATTCAATGACGGCACGATGACAAATTATGTACCTTCGGATGAAGAGATTGCCGCTTCCCTTAAAAATTGTCCTAAAATTTGATATTGACAACACAAATCGTTTTTGATAGAATTTATTCATTCGCAGTGAAACGGTCAATATACACGGTGTGTTACAAAAGCAGAGAGTCGTGCGGTGGGTGAAAGCATGACAGAAGCACCGACAGTTGCTTACAGCCGCGGAGCGAACAGTCAGTCGTGCTTTAAACGACAAAAGAGGCACTTTTGTGTAAATTAAGGTGGTACCACGGGTATTCTCGTCCTTAGGCGAGGATACCTTATTTTTTTGGAGGAAAACATGCAAATTTTTGAAGAATTACAAGCCAGAGGACTTTTGGCTCAGCTTACAGACGAAAAGGAAATAAGAGAATTAATCAACAACGGAAAGGCAACATTTTATATAGGTTTTGACCCTACTGCCGAAAGTCTTCATGTAGGGCATTTCATGGCTCTTTGCCTTATGAAAAGACTGCAAATGGCAGGCAATAAGCCCATTGCTCTTTTAGGCGGTGGTACGGGAATGATTGGCGATCCGTCCGGAAGAACGGATATGCGTCAGATGATGACCGTTGAAACAATAAACCACAATATAGAGTGCTTCAAAAAACAGATGTCCCGTTTTATCGATTTTTCCGATGGTAAGGCTCTTATGGTAAACAATGCCGATTGGCTTATGAACCTTAATTATATTGAGGTTTTAAGAGAGATTGGCCCTCATTTCAGTGTTAATAAGATGCTCAGAGCAGAATGCTATAAGCAGAGAATGGAAAAAGGTCTTTCCTTCCTTGAGTTTAACTATATGATAATGCAAAGCTACGATTTCTATAAGCTGTATACAGATTATGGATGTAATATGCAATTTGGCGGAGACGATCAATGGAGCAATATGCTTGGCGGTACGGAACTTATAAGAAGAAAGCTTGGCAAAGATGCACATGCTATGACCATTACCCTTCTTCTTAACTCCGAAGGAAAGAAGATGGGCAAGACACAATCAGGTGCCGTATGGCTTGACCCCAATAAAACAAGTCCTTACGACTTTTATCAATATTGGAGAAATGTTGCCGATGCAGATGTGCTTAAGTGTATAAGAATGCTTACTTTCCTTCCTCTTGAACAGATAGACGAAATGGATAAGTGGGAAGGCAGTCAGCTTAACAAAGCGAAGGAAATACTTGCCTACGAGCTTACAAGCCTTGTTCACGGAGAAGAAGAAGCAAAGAAAGCTGATACGGCGGCTAAGGCTCTCTTTAGCGGCGGTTCAAAAGGCGGTTCTGTTCCCACAACAGAAATAAGCGAGGCTGATTTCGGTGACGGACTTACTATAATAGAAGCTCTTGAAAAATGCTCTCTTATCCCTTCAAGAGGAGAGGGAAGAAGACTTGTTCAGCAAGGCGGAGTAAAGGTAAATGACGAAAAAATCACAGATATCGGTTTTATGTTAACAAAAGAATCTGCCGATGAAGACGGAATAATAATGATACAAAAGGGAAAGAAAACATTCTGCCAGCTTAAAATCACAAAGTGAGGTAAAAATATGCTTAAGCTAAAAAACTATATCGGTCATATAAGAAATTGGTCATCTCTTTGCAAGGAGCTTAATGTAGACTCCGCCATTTCTTCCAAAAGCAGAGAGGAAAAAATAATATTAAAGGCATATGAAAAATGGGGAGAAGATGTAGCTGACCATCTTTACGGTATGTTTTCCTTTGCCATCGAAAATGAAGACGGAAGTATATTCTGTGTTAGGGATCATTTCGGCACAAAGCCTTTTTATTACTATGTGACCGATAAAAATGAACTTTTATGTTCACAGAATATAAATGATTTTATAGATCATCCCGATTTCAAAAAAGAGCTGAATGAAAAAATGCTTCAGCTTTACCTTACATATACCTATGTCCCGGGTGAAGAAACTTTTTTCAAGGGTGTTAAAAAGCTTATGCCCGGACATTATATGACATTTAAAAACGGCAAGATCGAAATAAAAGAATATTTTAATCCCGCAAAAGAATTCACCCCCGATACAAATAAGAGCCTTGAACAATGGGCAGATGAAATACATGAGACATTAAAGCTTATCATGAAGGAAGTAAAAACAGATGATGAGACAGCCGAAAGCTTCTTATCAAGCGGCGTTGATTCCTCATATGTGCTTGCTGTAAGTGATGCAAAAACGGCTGACTCCTGCAGTTATGATGATGAGCGTTTTGACGAGTCCGTTTTAGCGGAGGAAACAGCAAAATTATTGGGAAGAGAACATTTAAAATGTCTCATTACTCCACAGATGTATTTTGATGCAGTTCCCGAGGTCGTAAAAGGTATGGAACAACCTCTTGCAGATGCATCAGCTGTAGTATTTGCCATTGCTTGCAAGGAAACGGCAAAGCATACAAAGCTTTGCTACTCGGGTGAGGGTGCGGATGAATTTTTCGGCGGCTATAACATGTACAGAAATGCAGAGCGTTACGGCGAAAATCTCAAAACATTTTATATAGGTAACACCAATATTATGAAAGAGGAAGAAAAAAAGCTGTTAATGAAAAATTATGTTGACGGCTTGCTTCCCATTGATGTTGTAAAAAACACCTATGACGCACTTGAAGGAAAAGATCCTTTAACAAAGATGTCTGCCATTGATATAATATATTGGCTTGAGGGTGATATTTACTTGAATGTTGATAAAATGAGCCGTGCGGCGGGACTTGAAATCAGAATGCCACTTACCGACAGAAGAATATTTAATATTGCCGCTAAAATGCCTTCAAAATATAAGGTGGATCCCGAACAAAATAAGGTGGCATTCAGAACCGCAGCTTCAAAGGTACTTCCAAAAGAAATTGCATTCAGAAAAAAACTCGGTTTTATTGTTCCCATAAGAATATGGCTGGCTGATGAGCGATACAATAAAGACGTAAGAGAATTACTTACCGGCAAAACAGCCGAAAAATTCTTTAACACAAAAGTACTTAATGATATATTTGAAGAATATATCGGCGGAAAATCCGATAATTGGAGAAAAATATGGACGGTGTACATATTCCTTGTATGGTATAGGGAATACTTCGGTTAAATAACATAAAAACAAGAATATAGTTGCTTGATTTGAAATATCGTTGTATAATGTTACTTAGTTTGTTTAAACAGGAGGATACTTTAAATGAAAAAATCTATGGAAAACGTTGTTGCCCTCGCAAAAAACAGGGGTTTTGTTTATGCCGGCTCCGAAATATACGGCGGGCTTGCAAACACATGGGATTACGGTCCTTTAGGTGTAGAGCTAAAGAACAACGTTAAGAAAGCTTGGTGGAATAAATTTGTACAGGGCAACAAGTATAATGTAGGTGTTGACTGTGCTATTTTAATGAATCCCGAGGTATGGGTGGCAAGCGGACATGTTGGCGGCTTTAACGACCCTCTTATGGACTGCAAGGCTTGTCATGAAAGATTCAGAGCCGACAATATTATTGATGATTACAATAAAGCTAACGGAATAGATGCCACCGCCGATGGAATGAGCGATGCTCAAATGCAAAGCTACATAGAAGAAAAAAACATTCCCTGTCCAAGCTGTGGTGCTCATGATTTCACTTCCATAAGACAGTTTAACCTTATGTTCAAAACTCATGCAGGTGTTACCGAAGAGAGCAAGAATGTTGTGTACTTAAGACCCGAAACGGCTCAGGGTATATTCGTAAACTTTAAGAATGTTCAAAGAACAACAAGAAAAAAAGTTCCGTTTGGTATAGGTCAGATAGGTAAATCCTTCAGAAATGAGATCACACCCGGTAATTTTACATTCCGTACAAGAGAATTTGAGCAGATGGAGCTTGAGTTTTTCTGTAAGCCCGGCACTGAGCTTGAGTGGTTCTCCTATTGGAAGGAATATTGCGTAAATTGGCTTTTAAGCCTTAATATAAACAAAGAAAACATCGTTTTAAGAGATCACGAGCAGGCAGAGCTTGCGCATTATTCAAATGCCACAACAGATATTGAATATATGTTCCCCTTTGGAAAAGGTGAGTTATGGGGTATTGCATCGAGAACGGACTTCGATTTAAAGGCACATTCCTCACATTCGGGTGAACCTATGGAATATTTCGATCCAATAACAAACGAAAAATATGTTCCCTATTGTATAGAACCTTCATTAGGTGCGGACAGAGTTACTCTTGCCTTCCTATGCGAGGCTTATGACGAAGAAATTCTTACTGACAAGGACGGAAAAGAAGATAAGCGAGTTGTTTTAAGATTTCATCCCGCACTTGCACCTTTCAAAGCTGCCGTACTTCCTCTTTCAAAAAAGCTTTCCGAAAAGGCAGAAGAAGTTTACAACGAGCTTAGCAAGTACTACAACATTGACTTTGACGATACACAAAGCATAGGTAAAAGATACAGAAGAGAGGATGAAATAGGAACACCCTACTGCATCACTTACGATTTTGATTCGGAAACCGATGGCTGTGTAACCGTAAGAGACAGAGACACAATGGAACAGGAAAGAATCAAAATAAGCGAACTTAAAGACTTTTTGGCTTCTAAGATCGAATTTTGATTACTGTAATTGACGATTTTATACTAAGG
>DFJD01000034.1 GCA_002372875.1 Clostridiales bacterium UBA3680 | reverse complement strand
ATTGGTGCTATTTCTTCTGTAATACTTGATAAAATATTAAGGAAGCGCTGATTAATTCACTTGAAGCAGATTTGAGATAATGTTTTCGCAGACAAGGAAAAGACCCGATGGCATAGCCAGAAGCTACGTAGCGGCTATTTTGCTATGCAAAATAGTCCGTCCCTACGGGATTTGTAACTTTGCGTGCAAAGTTACAAACATGAGCTTTGACACAGTATGCGGGAACATTAGCCAAATATGCGAATGATTAATTAATCAGTGGTTCCTTAAGTAAACACTGATCAATTAATCAGTGTGTCCTTAACGGAGAGAGGCGGATCTGTTTAAATCCGCCTCTCTCCGTTAAAAAAGATTTATTTATTATTTTGTAATGCTTTATAGCAAACTGCAGCAAGTGCTCCGCCTATTAACGGTGCCACTATGAAAAGCCAAATTTGAGACAGTGCAACCGACCCGTTTTCTATACCAAGCATTGTTGCCGTAAGAGCAGGTCCAAAGCTTCTGGCGGGATTTACAGAAGTTCCTGTTATGGGGAGTCCGAGCAGATGCACAAGGGTAAGTGTTAAACCTATAACAACACCCGAAACCGATGAGAAACTTTCTTTACTTGTAACGCCGCATATTGCAAACACAAATATAAATGTAAGAACGACCTCGGTCACAAATGCAGATGCAACGGACGAATTTACATTTGAAAGTTCACCGTAGAAGTTAAGACCCAAACCCTTATCCGTGCCAAGCATAGCAACAAGTACGAACGAACCGACAATTGCGCCTAAAACCTGACTGAGCACATATCCGAAGAATTCCTTTGCTGTAAGGCTCTTATTTATAAGCATCGCAATAGACACCGCAGGGTTTACATGACAACCCGAAATGTTTCCGACACTGTAGGCAAGGGCAACTATCGCAAGTCCGAAAGCAAGGGCAATGCCAACATAACCTGTGGGATTGTCAGAAAAAGCGTGGGTCATAGCCACCCCGCAACCGGTAATAACAAGAACCGCCGTTCCGAGAAACTCAGCTAAACATTTTTTTAACATAAAAAAACCTCCTTTACATGGCAATATTAATGAAGTGCTGATTAATTAATCATTGTTTCCTTAATTCTATACATTGATTATAAGTATTGTTTTCCGAAAAGTAAACAAATTATCGGATTTGACAACAAATTGTAAAATAATATTCATTATAAAGTAAATTTTATAAAAATTATCTTTATTTCTTTTACATTATGGTGTATAATATAAATAAAATAAAATATAAAGGAGGGAAACATATGAAATATTTAAAAGTCTTATGTTCTGTTTTATTCATCTCATCACTATCGGTATTTTGCTTTGCGGATGAAACCGTGAAAGTAAAAGTAAACGAACAAGAAACGAACATAAACGGTGTTATTTATGAAAACCGCACTCTTATCCCTTTAAGAGGAGTATACGAACAACTCGGCTATGATGTAAGCTGGAACGCCGACAAAAAAGTTGCAAATTTTTCGGGGAACGGTCACACTCTTGAAATAAGCTCCGAAAGCGGCTCTATAACCGTTGACGGCAATGATGTATATTCCGATGTATCACCCATGCTTATAAATGACCGATTATATTTACCTTTAAGAGCGGTATCGGAAGGATTGGGGCTTGATGTAAAATGGGATGGAGAAACCAAAACAGCATTTATTAATTCCATATCTGAAAACACGGAGGGAGAAAATATGGTTACAAAGTTAAATAAAATGATGCCCACAGATGAAAATTATATGTTCTCACCTTTAAGCATAAAAATGGCACTTGCACTTGCTGCAAACGGAGCAACGGGCAACACTCAGAAGGAAATTCTTTCTGCGATAGATGTTACGGATATAGACAAATATAATGAAGAAGCCATGGCAATAATAAATGCCTATTCACCCGAAGAATCACCTACAGCTGAGAATTACTACGAACCGAGCCACGAAAAAACACAGCTTTCCATAGCAAACAGTCTTTGGCTCAATAAAGACAAAGCGGGAGATATAACATTTAATCCCGAATATGTTATGAAAATGAACGAATACTTTGGTGCCACACTTGAAAACGTAAACTTCGGTAATGCCGTTGAAAAAGTAAACAACTGGTGTTCGGACAAAACAAACAATAAAATTCCTCAAATAATTGACAGTTCCGATTTTCTTGCATGTCTTATAAATGCCGTTTACTTTAAAGCGGAATGGGTAAACCGGTTTGATGATTATTTTACCGCAAAAGATACCTTCACCGACAGAAACGGTCAAGAAAGCAGTATCGATTTTATGGATCAAACAAACGATTTTAAATATTACTCAAAAGATGGTATACATATCGTAAAAATGCCATACTCGGGCTTTACATCTTCAATGTACATAGTTCTCGGAAACGATGACAGAGCCGATATAATGCCCTATATTACTTCGACCAATGACATGGGCTACTCAAAAGTGCACATTAAGATGCCGAAATTCAAAACCGAATACAGTGTTACTCTTAATGACATGCTGTCCATGTTAGGCATAAAACAAGCTTTTTCTCCTTCAACGGCTGAGTTTGGCCAAATGTTGCAAGGAGGTATAAATCAATTTTACATAGATAAGGTCCTTCACAAAACATATATCGATGTTGATGAAAGCGGTACCGAAGCTGCGGCAGTGACAGCCGTAATATTGGAAACAGGTGCCGCAATAGATGCAGAACCCGAGCCTATTATCGATTTTATTGCGGATAAGCCGTTCTCATATTACATCGTAGATGAAGGTACAAAAGAAATAATGTTTGCGGGAGAATATGCTTTTGCCCAATAAAATCAACTATACAAAAATCGGAATTACGGAAACACTGATTAATTAATCATTCGCATATTTGGTTAATGTTCCCGCATACTGTGTCAAAGCTCATGTTTGTAACTTTGCACGCAAAGTTACAAATCCCGTAGGGACGGACTATTTTGCATAGCAAAATAGCCGCTACGTAGCTTCTGGCTATGCCATCGGGTCTTTTCCTTGTCTGCGAAAACATTATCTCAAATCTGCTTCAAGTGAATTAATCAGCGCTTCCTTAATATTTTATCAAGTATTACAGAAGAAATAGCACCAAT
>DFJD01000036.1 GCA_002372875.1 Clostridiales bacterium UBA3680 | reverse complement strand
TCCAATATTAGTATACCACTTCAAAGTATATCAACAATGAAGAAATGCTGTGTAACGGCGATTGTTCCCCTCCCCAAGGTGGGGAGGGGTTAGGGGTGAGGTTGTTTCATTCAAAACTGAATTTCATACCCCATTTATTTCTGACAGTTTTAAGTGTCCTCATTATTTCAATGCTTTGCTTATGGGTATAAAATTTACTTTCTGTTTTACCCTCTTGAATACATTTTTGACTTTCTCTTATTTGATATTCAAAGCCGCCGTATTCAAAGGGTATCTCATATTTTTCTTCCCTGCCGTCATTATAGATAATACACATTTTTTCGGCTTTTTGGTAGTTGGGAAAATATATCCTGCCCAAAGTACCGTAAATCACTCCCTCCGTTTCCATCTTTACACCGATAGAAGAAGTAAGGGTCGCAAACCTGTTCCCCGAGTATTCCGCAAGCACAATACCGTACATATCCGTGCCGTATTCATTTAATATGCATTTCGTTTGTACGTCCGCAGGTGAAGAACCGTATATCATATTGGCAAAGCCCAAATTATATACTCCCACATCAAGCAAAGCACCGCCTCCAAGCTCCGATAAAAATTTCCGCTCGCGCCTTGCCCCTTTTGCCGTAAAACCGTAATCCGCTCTTATGCTTACAACATCACCTATAGCACCGCTTTTGACAATATCAACGGTTTTCTTCAAAAGCGGCAGATGATATATCCAAAGCCCCTCCATCATGAACAGACCCTTTGATTCGGCTGATCGATATAATTTTTCCGCTTCTTTTGCACTTGTGGTAAAGGGCTTTTCGCAAAGCACATGTTTTCCTTTTGATAATGCAAGCATACAGTTTTCATAATGCATATTGTTCGGAGTGCATACATAGACGGCATCTACATTATCCGACAGACACATTTCTTCATAGGAGCCGTAATACTCCGAAGCATTATATTTTTCCGCAAAGTTCTTAGCCTTATCCGTGCTTCTTGATGCTACGGCGGTCAAAATGTTTTCGTTGTCGTTCATATCATTCAGGGTTTTTGCAAATTTTTCGGCAATGGTCCCCGTTGCCATAATTCCCCATTTTATCATTTACTTACCTCTTTTCCATAGAATGTACTTCCTCTGTTATCTTTTCCTATAATGCTTTTGTTTTCGCTTAACGCCTTTTCGGTAATATACGCTTTTGTGAACAGTATCACCAAATCGGCAATTTCATTGTACTCACCGTTTAAGTATGCCTTGACACGAAAATGTTCCGAAATGTCGTTACGCTTTACCGTTATACTTTGTTCTTAAGTATAAAAAACGGGCAGATATTTCTGCCCGTATATCTGTTTGAACTTACCAAATCCTTGCTCTGTTTTCCTTTGCTATGTACATACCGTCACCGGGGTTAATGTTGTACACATCGTAAAATTTATCCACACTTTGAAGCACCTTGTTTATACGCAATACAGAGGGGCTGTGGGGGTCGGCTTCGTGATAGTACAACATAGTTTCTCTTGTCATCGAAATCGCCCAGGCTCTTGCAAGGCTTTCATACATTTTTTTGAAGTCAAAATTTTCGTGTTTTTCGCCTATGGCAGTCAGGCAGGAAGCCGCACCCATATCGGCTATGTTTTCGGTAAGTGTAAGCTCGGGATTTACAAGTATACCCGGAGCCCATTCACTTCCTCGATAGAACTCCACCACATCACCGCAAAGCTTTTGAAAGGCTTCTTTATCCTCTTTTGTCCACCAGTCGCTAACGTTTCCGTTTTCGTCGTATTGTGCGCCGTTGCTGTCAAAGGCATGGCTTATCTCGTGTGCGCAGACATAACCTACACCGCCCAATTTTTCCTCGTAACTCATGTCGGAAGAATATATCGGGCCTGCCAGTATGGCAGCTGTTATGGTTATATCGTTTGCTGTAGGATTATAAAAGGCATTCACAATATAAGGTTCAGAGATCCATTCCGTATTATCCACGGTAGTGCCTTCTCTTGAGAGAATATATTTCCATCCGGCTCTCTGAATTGCCGTAAAGTTTTGGAAGAAACTTCCTCCGTCTGCAAAGCTTTTCAACTCAAATCCGGCAAGAATGTCTTTCCATTTTTCAGGGGAACCGACTTTGACCTTGATGTTATTCAGCTTTTTTATTGCCTTTTCTTTGGTGGTGTCGCTCATCCAGTCAAGACTTTCTATTCTCTGTCTGTATACATCACGTATTTGTTCTATGATATTTTTCACATCCGCATTTGCTTCGGGAGAATCATATCTTTTGGCGTAAACCTTTCCCACATAATCGGAAAGCATGCTATTTACTATCTCCACCGCCTTTACATCGGTGCTTACCGTCTCATCGGTGCCTGTACTTTCTTTTGTAAATTCGTCACTTGCTTGTGTAAAGTCTTCGCTAAGATAGTTGGCAAAGTATTGCAACATTGATACTTTCAGAAGGGTTTTGACGGTGTCGATATTTTCGTTTTTGAAAAGCTCGGCATTTTTATTCATCAGTCCTTTGTCGGGAACCTGTATTCTGTCACTTGATTTTAAATCGAAACAATCAAATAATTTTTGCAGATCTATCTCTGTAAATATATCGTCCAATTCCTGCAAGGAGTAGATATTGTATGTTTTTTCGTGGTCGTAGTATTCCTCGGGTTTAAGGGCGCTTTCCGCATACTGTTTTTCCGCCTCAAAACATATCTGTGCCTTCTTTTCGGCGGAAGCCTCATCTTCTCCCACCAATTCGAGTAAACGCGAAACATATTTTAAATATGCGTTCTTAAGCTTATCATTTCCGCCGTTATAAACAGATACATCGAAATTTGCACAGGGATAATCAAAATATGTTATATATTTTGTGCTGTCCAGGGTGTCTACTGTGGGATAAAAGCATATATCGGTAAATCCCGTTTCTTTGTACACCTTTATTACAAAGTCCGTAAGCTCGTCCATGTTACTTACAGCCTCAAGTTCGTCAAGATAGGGCTTTATGGGCTCGTATCCTTGCTCATTTCGAGCGTTAAAATCCAAAAAATTGTTATATACGGTTTTGATTTTTTCCTCATCCGAACCTTTCTCAGCCTCGGAAGAAGCTATTTCTTTTAACATGTCGCTGAGCCTTTGATCCATCTCCACTCTAATGTCATATACGCCGCCCACGGTAGTATAACCGGGAGGAAATGCGGCATTTTCGAGCCTATCTTTGTTTATGGTGTAATAAAAATCGTCCTTTTTGTTTGTACCAAAAACAGAATAGGTTCGTTGTATGAATCTGTCAAGCTGTTCTTTTGTAATATATGCATTCGGTGAAAAATTGTCGTTGCCTGTTCCGGCACTTATTCCGGCGGATAATGCGGCATCAAGCTCTGTATTTTCGCCTTCGGTCACATCCGAATAACTGTCAAGCCCCGATGCCGCCAAAAGCTTTCCGCCCTTTAACTCGGGAATATCTCCAAAGGCGCGTTTGAGCATAACAAGTGCTTGTGCTCGTGTTACATATTCGTTTTCATCAAGGTCGTACCCTTGCAAAATGTCTTCTTCCGTGACATTTGCATTATAATCATCTGCGGCAGACAAAAGCATATTACATACTTCATTCTCCGTAAGATATTCTTTGTCTGCAGCATAGACTGTTCCGAAAGATGTAAAAAACATTGCGGCTGTCATCAATGCGGCAATAAATTTCTTCATAAATAAACCTCCGATCGTTGTTTGGTCACAACGAAATTGTATACAAATCCAATTTCAATGTGTCCCTGATATTATAATATTTATTACAAAGTAAGTCAAATATTTTAGGTTATGGACTTCATATTTACAATATTGCTGATTTGGCATCGATTGTGTACAATTACAGAAAATCCTACACTAAAAAGAACAATATTTCTTGATTATATCGGGTTTTATGCTGTTTAATAAATGTGTTCTTTCTAATTTCCGAAAAATATATTCTTTGCCGAGGGCTATATTTACATTAGTGTTGCGTAAACCTTGATATAATGCGGATATAGCTGAGTTTAACTTTTCGTCGGCGAAATTATAATTTGTTTAAATGGATAGAATTAACAAATTTCAAATTAAAGTTCGAGATGATATTTGTTGATTCTGTATAAATCGAAATAAAATTTGAATTTACTATTGAAAAGTAGCATACTATCCATTATAATAACCTCAACATAGATACAAAATGTGAAATAAACGATATTTCTCAAATAAAAATGCGAAAGGCGGTGGGAATATGGATAGAATTTACATTGCGATCGATCTGAAATCATTTTACGCATCTGTGGAGTGTGTGGAGCGTGGACTTGATCCGCTTACCGCTCGTCTTGTGGTTGCCGACGGCAGTAGGACCGAAAAGACAATCTGTCTTGCCGTTACCCCCGCTTTAAAGGCATATGGTATATCGGGGCGTGCCAGGCTTTTCGAGGTTTATCAAAAATTAAATGAAGTAAAGGCTTTGACGGGAAAAACCGTAGATTTTATCACCGCACCGCCTCAAATGAGAAAATATATACAGGTATCATCGGATATTTACAGCATTTATCTGAAATATATTTCTCCGGAGGATATACATGTTTATTCTGTGGACGAGGTCTTTATCGATGTTACGGGATATTTGAGACTTTACAAGAAAAATGCCCGAGAAATAGCGGTCATGCTCATACAAGAAGTTCTGAAAAAGACGGGGATAACAGCCACCGCGGGAATCGGTACAAATCTTTATCTTGCCAAAATCGCCATGGACATTTACGCAAAACACAAGCAAGCCGATAAGGACGGAGTACGCATCGGCTACCTTGACGAATATAAATATAAGCGTTATATGTGGCAGCATACCCCTATAACCGATTTTTGGCAAATAGGAAAAGGCACGGCGAAAAAACTTGAAAGCTTTTATATTCGAAATATGGGAGAACTGGCAAGGGCAAGCCTGACAAATGAAATTATGCTTTATAAGACTTTCGGAGTGAATGCACAAATACTTATAGATCATGCATGGGGCAAAGAACCCACCCTTATGGAAGATATAAAAAATTACCGTCCGTCGGTTAATTCCCTGTCGACGGGGCAGGTGTTAAAATGCCCGTATTCTGCTGAAAATGCAAGGATAATCGCCTTTGAAATGGCCGATGGTTTAGCGCTTGACCTTTTGCGTAAGGGGCTTGTTACGGGAAGCTTAACAATGGACATAGGTTACGACCGTGAAAATGTTGACAAGGGCATCTATAAAGGTATCACACACTTAGACGGCTATGGACGAGCTGTTCCGAACCATGCACACGGCACAATAAGGCTTGCAAGAGAAACCAATTTATCACGGGATATTACAACGGGAGTATTGGATCTTTATGACAGGATCACAGACCCCGACTTGACGGTGAGACGAATTACAATAAATGCTAACAATGTGACGGATGAAAACAGTGTATGTCGGCAGCTTGATCTTTTTACCGACTATGACCGAACGGAAAGAGAGAAAAAATTGCAGCTTGCGCAGTTGAAAATCAAAAGCAAGTACGGAAAAAATGCCATCTTGAAAGGTATAAATTTTTTGGAAAATGCCACCGCAAGAGAAAGAAACGAGCAGGTCGGCGGACACAGAGCATAGGAGGTGTGTTCTATGGAGTTCCCTTTTTATGATATTATAAATAAAAATTGTCCCGTGCATATGAATGATGCCATAGCAAAAAAATATCCGCAAATGAGAAGGGAAGACAGGGCAAAAATATTTGCACCCTTCGCAGCTTTGCACGGCCATGCGGAGCAGACACATGCACAAGAAAGAGTTACAACGGAAAAATACGATCTTTCGGAAACCGTTATAGATGAGATAAACTTTGTGTTCAGGCAAATAGAAGAAAAGCTTGATTTAAAACAAACAGTCAATGCAGAGGTGGTATATTTTGTACCCGATGATGTTCGTGTCGGAGAGGGCGTTTACAGAGCTGTTTCGGGAGAAGTGGAAAAAATAGATGTTTATAATTGTGTGATTACCGTTTGTTGTAATAGGATAGAATTTGAAAATATTTATAGAATAAAGCTTCTGTAAATATATAGGGAAACAATACAAATAAACACCGATCCGAACGATCGGTGTTTTCTGTTAATGATATTCGTATTCCGCAGAAATAAATTTCTGCTACATACTCATAACCAACGGAATTGCAAGCAATTCCAAATTCAGTGGGAGCTTGGTCTTCCACTGAATTTTAAGTAAGCACCCCCGCTTTAGAAGCGGGGGACTTCCTTAGTTTGTTAATTAATCATTCGTATATTTGGCTAATATTACCGCATACTGTATCAAAGCCCATGTTTGTAACTTTGCAAGCAAAGTTACAAATCCCGTAGGGACGGACTATTTTGCTAAGCAAAATAGCCGCTATACGTAG
>DFJD01000114.1:887-3306 GCA_002372875.1 Clostridiales bacterium UBA3680 | reverse complement strand
GCAGAAATATATTTCTGCGGAATACGAATATCATTGACTCACTCACATTTAATACAAGAGTGTTATATTGTTCTTCACCTATACTCTTATGAGTTCCTTTACAATAGGATAGTATCATATTTCTTTAACTATTGCAATAAGAAATTTTGTGTATTATAAAATTTGTATGTGTTGCATAGCTCTGCATAAAGCCTATGTTATGGAAACACTGATTAATTCACTTGAAGCAGATTTGAGTTAATGTTTTCGCAGACAAGGAAAAGACCCGATGGCATAGCCGTAAGCTATGTCGAGGGGATTTGACACAGTATGCGGTAACATTAGCCAAATATGCGAATGATTAATTAATCAGTGGTTCCATATATTTAATTACCCCTTTATCAACCTCATGGAATTTAGTATGGCAATTATGGATACACCCACATCAGAAAACACCGCAAGCCACATATTCGCTATACCGAAAGATCCTGCAATAAGCACCAAAAGCTTTATGGTAAGGGCAAAGACAATGTTTACTCTCACAATTGAAAGAGTACGCTTTGAAAGAGAGATAAGCTCCGATATTTTTGAAATGTTATCATCGGTTATTACACAATCGGCAGCCTCTATTGCCGCATCGGAGCCTATAGCCCCCATTGCCGCACCCAGGTCGGCTCTTGTGAGCACGGGAGCATCATTTATACCGTCTCCGACAAATATTACGGCATTATCCTTTGAAGAAAGTTTTTCTATATATTTCACCTTATCCTCGGGCAAAAGCGCGGCATGATACTCGTCTGTTTCAAGCTCTTTTGCCATGTGAGCAGCAGTTGCCTCGGAATCTCCGGTAAGCATTACGCACCGTATTCCATTTTTCTTAAGCTCGGCTACAGTTTGTTTTGCATTTTCTTTAGGGGCATCGGCAACGGACAGATATCCCATATATTTCCCGTCATACAGTACATGAACCGCCGTAAGGCCCTCGTCCGATACCGAAACGCCGTTTTCGCCCATCAATGCGGCATTTCCCACATAAGCGGGTCTGTTATCTATATTCACAAACACACCCTTTCCCTTTATGACCCTTGCATCGGTCACATTTTCAAGTTCGGGAGTTTTTCCGTATGCTTTCAGTATGGAAAGGGCGATAGGATGAGTGGAAAAGCTTTCCGCCTTTGCCGCAATTTCAAGCAGGGTATCTTCTTTTTCCGAGTTTATGTTTACAACGGCAAACTCTCCTTTTGTAAGAGTACCGGTTTTATCAAAGGCAACGGCTTTAGCCCTTGCGGCAATTTCGATAAATGTTCCGCCCTTTATGAGTATGCCTCTTTTTGAAGCGGAGCCCACAGCGGCAAAAAAAGCCAGCGGAACGCTTATCACAAGAGCACATGGACAGGAAACCACGAGAAAAACACAGGCAGAGGCTATCTGCTTTTTTATATCGGCTCCGAAAAAGGGAGGTATTACGGCAATAAGTAAAGCAAGCATAGTAACCGCAGGGGTGTAAACAGAGGCAAATTTTGTGATAAAACTCTCGTGCTTTGCTTTGTTTGCGGCGGCATCTTCCACAAGTTCAAGTATTCTCGATGCCGCCGAATCCTCATAGGGCTTTGTGACCTTTATTTTAAGCACGGCTTCCGAATTTATACATCCCGACGGAACATAATCTCCTTTTTTTAGGTGTACGGGCATACTTTCTCCGGTAAGGGCGGAAAAATCTCCCTCCGACTGTCCGTCGACAACAATTCCGTCAAGAGGAACTCTGTCTCCGGGCAAAACGGTTATGATCTGCCCTACCTCAACAAGCTCGGGGTCCACTCTTTTCAGCTCTCCGTCAAGCTCTATATCGGCAAAATCAGGGCATATATCCATAAGTTCGGTCACACTTTTACGAGATTTGTCCACAGCTGTGCTCTCAAAAAGGGTACCGACCGCATAAAAGAGCATGACCGCCACCGCCTCGGGATACTCTTTTATAACAAAGGCTGCAACAGAAGCGATGAGCATAAGCAGGTTTTCGTCAAAAAACTGCCTCTTTTTTATGTTACGCACAGCCTTTAAAAACACCTCACCGCCTATAATAATGTATGAGGGCAGAAAAAGGGCGAACCTGTATTCCTCGGCTGCCGTCTTTTCAATAAGTATAGCTATTATAAGAAGAAGAGCCGAGACAGATATTTTGAGCAACTCTTTTTTTTGATTATCATTCATAGGAAACCTCCTTGGGGAATCTTATTTGAATACTTGTTCAAGTATGAAAATATTATATCACCCTTATTTGCAATGTCAAGGAAAAATCTACCGGGCAAAACACTTTTTATTGAAATTTCCAATAAAATATATTATAATCGGTAATAATTAGGGAAACACTGATTAATTCACTTGAAGCAGATTTGAGATAATGTTTTCGCAGACAAGGAAAAGACCCGAGGGCATAGCC
>DFJD01000114.1:0-816 GCA_002372875.1 Clostridiales bacterium UBA3680 | reverse complement strand
GCTTTGACACAGTATGCGGGAACATTAGCCAAATATGCGAATGATTAATTAATCAGTGTTTCCTTAGCAATATAAATTGTTTTACGGAGGGGATTTTTTGAAAGATAAATCGGCAAAAAAAACAGGTACTCTTCAAGAAAAAATATTTATACACTCCATTTTTTTGATCGTGCTTATTGTCACCTTGGTTTTTATCGCTCTTTATTATCAATCCGGCAAGCTTTCCAAAACTTTGAAAAATTCCAATGCAGAGCTTTCCGACACCATAAAAGCCATTTCAAACGGAACCATGGAACAGGTAGCTTCCGATGCCCTTGCAAGAAATTCCGTAAACGAAGCGCAAAGCATCGACAGTATTTTTAACACTGCCATAGACAATATCGAAACGGTGCGATATTTCACCGAAAAGGAATATAAAGACAATACGCCATCAAGCCTGATACGATCCGATTTTGTACATCTGTATCATGAAAGAGGCACAAACCCCGAAAATTCGAGTATTCTTCCTCGCATAGCGGAAAGTGCGGAAATTCTTGAGTCCATACAAAGACACTCCGAATTTATAGATGCAATTTACATAGGCACAGCCGACGGAATGTTTCTTATCGCAAACGACGGCGCACTGCTTGAGGAAGCCGACGACGGCGTTTTTTTTGACACAAGACAACGCCCCTGGTATACGGGTGCGGCGGAAACAGGCGGACTGTATATTACCAAAATAGGCAGCGACCCCATAGAAAACACTCCGGAAATAACATTTTCCGTTCCTGTTTATTCGGGAGATGAAATGGTTGCCGTTGTAGGTGCCGATATCTT
>DFJD01000122.1 GCA_002372875.1 Clostridiales bacterium UBA3680 | reverse complement strand
TCTTTTATATAAAAAAGGCTGTGCACAAAAGCACACAGCCCGTAGCGTTATTACTCGGCTGTAGCGTTTTGCACGTATTCCACAGCGTCACCGACAGTCTTGATCTTTTCGGCATCATCGTTTGCAAACTCAATTTCAAATGCTTCTTCAATTTCGGAAATAATCTGGAACAAGTCAAGTGAATCAGCATTAAGATCTTCGAATGTTGTTTGCATTGTAACCTGATCTTCCGCAACACCTAACTGCTCTACAATAATTTCTTTTACCTTATCAAATTCCATTTTTAATCCTCCTAAAATTTTTTACCCATTTGGGTATTAGAATCTAACAGCTTTAATATACTAAATAATTGATACAAATACAAGAGCTTTTTAAAATTTTTGTTATATTTTAAATTAACAATTATATAGCAAATTAATTATAAACTTTCGTTTTCTTCGGGCTTTACAGCCTGTTCTATTTTTCCGACAATATCGGCATCCATAAATGCCGCACATTGGGTAACAGCACCCACAACAGCTCTGTTGTCCGATGCTCCGTGAGCCTTAACAACAAGCCCCTTAAGTCCCAAAAACGGTGCTCCTCCTATTGTATCATAATCCGCCATTTTGAGCATTTTTTTGAATGCTCCCTTTGCAAGCAACATACCGACTTTGTATATAAGTTTTTTCATTACTTCTTCTTTTATCATCCTGAATATACTGTGAGCAAAGCCCTCCATAAATTTCAGGATAACATTTCCCACAAAGGCATCACATACAACAACATCAAAATCACCTTTTGTGATATCTCTTGCTTCGGCATTTCCTTGAAAATTTATGTTTTTCGTCTGATTCAAAAGTCCGTATGCTTCTTTAACAACGGTGTTCCCCTTTTCCTCTTCGGTACCGATATTTACAAGTCCGACCCTCGGAGATGAAATACCGAGAACGTTTTCAACATATATAGAACCCATGAGAGCAAACTGAGGAAAGTATGAAGGCTTCGCATCCACATTTGCTCCTGCATCTATAAGAAGAGTTCTTCCCTTTTCGGTAGGCAACAATGTTCCCAATGCAGGACGCTCAATTCCTTTTATTCTTCCGACAATGAGGGTAGCACCCGTTAAAAGAGCCCCTGTGTTTCCTGCCGATATAAAGGCAGCCGCCTGACTGTTTTTGACCATATTAAGACCTACAACCATTGAGGAGTTTTTCTTCTTTTTTATGGCAATTGTGGGCGTTTCACAGTTTTCTATTACTTCATCGGCGTTAACAACGGTTATTCTTTCTTTATCGTATGTGTATTTGGAAAGCTCTTTATCTATAATTTCTTTTTTACCCACAAGGGCTATTTTATATTTTACCTTTTCAAGAGCTTCAACAGCTCCTTGTACAATGCTTTCGGGTGCGTTATCTCCACCCATTGCATCTATTGCTATTACATCGGACATTTTTTATCTCCGTTCTTTAAAATTTCAGCATTTCTCCGAGTTTTATATCATAAACCTCGGGTAATATCGGCTTAAAACCGTGTTCGGGATAAAGCGAGATCGCATGAAAATAGACCTCGTTTTTTATCTGATAAAAATCAACTCTTGCAAGCTTTGTTCCCTCACTGAGAGATTTCGCATAAGAGAGCATATCGTCAAATCCTTTGGGGAGTGCTACCTTTTCGGTACTGTTTTCATAGCCCCATGTAAAATCAATATGAAGTCCGTTCACATCAAAGGCATCAAATTTCTTCTTATCCCTGTATTTTTCGGTATAAATAAACATATAAACCGGTTCAGAGTTCATTGTAAGCACACAATAATCATTAGGCTCAAGGTTTTCTCCGTCATCCATAAAAGCCTCAGCAATTATTCTGTGCTTAATTTCTTTATAGGGCCATTCTCTTGCAACATAAAAATATTCCCGATTCATAAAGGAATTTATCGTACTTTTCAGATCGGATATATTCAAGTTGTAGGTATCCTTGCATATATAGCGATAATCCTCTCCGTGTGTACATTTTAACACATAAGGATGCAAAAACTCCTCCTGTCTGTACTCCGAAATATCGTTATATACGTTGTACAAGGGAATGACATGCTCCCCTCCTATTTTTTTCGAGGCGTATTCCTTAACTTTGTATTTATCGAGCAAGGTGACATAAAGGTCGCTTGCTATATCGTTAATTTTAAGCCACTGTATTTTTTCATTGATAGTGGAGGGCGAGAAAAGATCCGGAGTTTTTCCGAAATATTTTTTAAACTCTTTGTTAATAAATTTTTCGTCATCCATACCATTATCAATTTTTCCGGTTATTCCCTTAAAAATACCAAGTACCCCCATTTACTCGCCCCCTTAAAAACATAAAGGGACACGGCAGTGTCCCTTTTATACTTTTACCATCACTTCATCTTTATTCTGTAGTTACCGCCAACCTCAAATACATCACTGTAGTATTTGTCGGCGAGAGCTCCGTTCCATTTAGACTGCATGAATCTTATTTCTTCGGAACTTTCGGGCTGACCCATAGGTGCCTTCATTTGTGCTTTTATCGGTGCTGATATAGATCTGTAACCTGCCTGCATAAGTCTTAAACCTATCTCAACGCCGGTATAGTGAGCTATTTCGTCGGGAAGAGGCGTAACGGTTTCAAATGCCTTTCTTGACATAACTATACATTTGGAAGAAACGGCAGAAACATCGGTAAGGGCGGAATATTTACCCTTGTAGCCGTCGGTGTTGAATTCTCCGTGGCCAATGTTGCTTCTGACTCTGTTATAGCTCAATGCAAGACCTGCAGAGTAGCATACATCATTATCAAAAAGCTTCGGTCCTACGGAGCCGACTCCCGGCTGAGCTGCCCATGCCGCCATTTTAAGGAAATCTTCAAATGAAGATAACTCAACGGACTTATCCCATATTATTATATACTCGCCGTTTACGGAAGAGAATACCTTGTTTATTTCGGAACAACTGGCATTCTTGATGCCGATAACCTGTGCATTCTTCGGAAATTTCACGGAAGGATTGCCCGAGCCGTATGTAAGTACGGTAAATTTTGTTGTCTCGGGCAAAGGCTTAATATCAACCGTACACATATTGAGCTTAAGGTCAAAATCCGCCTTTGCATCTATTCCCCTGCGTTGCAAAGATGAAGAGAGTGCATTGACACCTGAAGTAGAAAGGCTTTTTCTCTTTTCCTCGGCGTAGTCGTTGTAATTTCCTAAAACTCTCTTTGAATAAAGAACCTCGGGAATATGATATACAATATCCGTTCTTTCGGTAAAACGAAGAACAAGATCGTATTCATATGCCTTTTCAAAACCTATTCTGTATCCGCCGATCTCATCTATTATAGATTTTCTGAAAGCGGCAAGATTACCTATATAATTTTGAGAATATAAAAGTTCGGGAGCCCATCCGCTCTTGAAATCGGGATAGGTGGTCTTATCTTTTCCGTCTATCTGATCCTCGTCAGAGTATACAAGGTCAACATCGGGACGATCGTTAAGAACCTTAACTATTTGATAGATAGCATCGGCACGAATCATATCTTCGGGATCTATTTTAACAACATATTCACCCGTGGCCATTTCCAAAGCAGCATTGCAAGCACGAACTCCTCTTCCCGAGCCTGCATCGTAGGCTGTTTTAACTCTGGCATCATTATTTTGAAGCCATTTGAGATATTCGGGGATATAAGGGTCGGTAGAGCCGTCATCGGCAATACAAAGCTCCCAGTTTGTATAAATCTGAGCCTTTATTGAGTCGATACACTTATCAAGCCACTGCTGTTGAGTGTTGTGTACAGCCATAATTATGGATATACGAGGCTTGTAGGGAAGCTTTTTCATCTCTTCCTGATAATCGCTGAGTCTTAGTGCGGGCTTTGACTTGCGGTATCTTTGATAGGCGTACCTGATATCATAAACCTCATTGTCATTCATATTATTGAGCGTGCTCATCATAAGATTACGCTGATTTTTGTTAAAAAGAGCTCCCAAGCCGCCACCTTTTAAGGCTGAGGCAAGGTAGTTTTCCTTCTTTCCGGAACTCTTTGTCTCATAAATTTTGAGTCTTACCTCAAACTGTGCGGAAGGAGTTGATATGTCAACGACCGGATCGCTTCCGTCGGTTTCGATGAACACATCAAAATGCTCTCCTTCAACGTAAACGGTAGAGTCCATACAACCCGTTACAAAGATACTGGGTTCTTGTCCGTTTGGACAGGTCACATTACCGCTTACCTGCATAAGCGCCCTATCTTTATCGCTTTTGATAACATCAATGCTGTACTCGGGTTTTCCTCTAGTAACTACAACTTTCATTTCATTACCCCCTGCTCGTTTCTTATTGGCAAACAATGTGCCATATTATTATTGACTTTATTATACACCATAATCAATTAAAAATAAATAGCTTTTTGAACTGTTTAGAGAAAAATATGTTTACAATATTATTAAAACTTTTTTTCAAAAAGGTATGTATAATAAATACATTAATTCTTGTATATATTTTAAGATATTGTTACAAAAAAATCAAGTAATTTTTTATTTATTTTTTAGGGAACCACTGATTAATTCACTTGAAGCAGATTTGAGGTAATGTTTTCGCAGACAAGGAAAAGTCCCGAGGGCATAGCCATAGCTATGTTGAGGGGCTTTGACACAGTATGCGG
>DFJD01000067.1 GCA_002372875.1 Clostridiales bacterium UBA3680 | reverse complement strand
CGGACATTCCCGGCCTTATAGAGGGTGCAAGTGAGGGAGTGGGGTTAGGTTATGAATTCTTGCGTCATGTTGAAAGAACGAAAGTTTTTATACAAGTAGTTGACGGCTCGGGTTTTGAGGGCGAGCCGATAGAAAGTATCGAGAAAATACGAGAAGAGCTTATAAAATATAAAGCGGAGCTTGCGGACAGACCTACGGTAATAGCCGTAAATAAGATGGATATTCCCGAGGCGGAGGAAAATTTCAAAAAAATAAAAGATATTTACGGAAAGAAAGGTTTTCTTGTCTTTCCCATATCTGCCGCCACAAACAAAGGTCTTGACGAACTTTTGGGCGCTGTAGCGGAGATACTGAAGAATTATCCCGAAAATATTGTCTTTGAAGAGGATTACGATGAATTCAGCGAGATCGTACCTACGGAAAATGAGCCTTTCACCATCGAAAAAATCGACGAGCATTACTTTGTTGTTGAGGGTACGGGTGTTGAAAAAATGGTAGGTTATACCAATATAGATACCGAAAAAGGTTTCGCTTTCTTCCAAAAATATCT
Organism: Clostridiales bacterium UBA3680; assembly: GCA_002372875.1. Taxonomy (GTDB): domain Bacteria; phylum Bacillota; class Clostridia; order Lachnospirales; family CAG-274; genus UBA3680. The sequence continues at coordinate 20,031 of DFJD01000067.1, read as the reverse complement.
AAAAGATAAGGGTATAATCGAAGCTCTCGAAAATAAAGGCATAGCCGACGGAGATACGGTTAAAATATACGATTTGGAATTTGAGTTCTACAGATAAGGAGGGAAAATAATGACCAGTAAACAAAGGGCATACCTGAGAAGCTTGGCTTCCAATCTGTCAGCCGTTGTACAGATAGGAAAAAACGGACCGACCCCCGAAATAATTTCCTCCATTGATGAGGCCATTGAAGCAAGGGAATTGATCAAAATAAATGTTCAGGAAAATTGCCTTGAACCTATAAAAGATGTCGCCGAAACGGTCAGTCAGAGAAGCCGCAGTGAACTTGTGCAGGTTATAGGCAGAAAAATAGTACTCTATAAAAGAAATAATAAAAAACCGGTGATAGAATTACCTTGACCATATCAAAAAAAGATTGTTTGCCCCTATGGTTGACAATCTTTTTTTTGTGTGGTAACCTTATTAAGGAAACACCGATGATGTAATGTAAGGGGGATAATTATGACAGAAAGCTTTACTTTCGATACGATACCCGATAATTCAACTCAACTTGAGGGAATGTTGCAACTTTCAACACCGTTCGAAACGGCGGCACTGTCCGTTCTTGTTTTTTGCCACTATGAAAAGAATGCCGAAGAAACTTTTGAAATGATAGATCGTCTGAAAGGACCTGCCCCGTTAAGCAACTTCGATAAACAGTTCTTAAACGAACGTTTGAAAGGCAAGGAATACAAACCCTTCTCTTTTTTTGAAGGAGCAACACCCTCAAATAATTATACGCCGGATAAACCTTACAGAATATCTGTTTCCGACAATCCCTATTCATATACAAATGAAGGCTATGCCACAGTGTATTTGAAAAGTAACGGGGCCGATTCCCCTCGCCCGATAACACTTAGGCAAAAAGGGGACAAATGGTATCTTTGGCAAATAAGCTTCCTTTCGGATATAAAGCTTCCCGCTAAGGATGATGCTTGGAGCTGAAATTTGACTTTAAATTCAAGGATGAGTAACAAAATGGAAAAATATTTTGTGATTGGACAAATAGTAAATACACAGGGCATAAAGGGAGAAATGAGGGTCGTTCCTTCAACAGACGACATAACAAGGTTTGAAAGACTTGACTATGTGTACGTTGAAAGAAGGGGCGAACTTGCCAAAATGAACATTACCTCCGTAAGGTATCATAAACAGTTTGTGCTTATAAAGCTTGAAGGCGTAAACGATATGACTGCCGCCGAAGGCTTTAAGGGTGCCTATTTAAAGGTGACCGAAGATATGGCGATCCCTTGTGCCGAAAATGAATATTATATAAGAGATCTTTTGGGAATGACCGTAAAAACTCCCGAAAACGAAGTAATAGGTACTCTTTCCGATGTCATAGAAACAGGAGCAAACGATGTGTACGTTGTGAAAAGAGAAGGCAAAAAAGATCTTCTTCTTCCCGCAATTAAATCATGCATAACAAATGTGGATGTGGAAAATAATGTGATGCTTGCCGTTGTGCCGGAGGGGCTGGAGCCTTGATTTACCATATACTCACACTGTTTCCCGAAATGATAGAGCAGGGACTTGGACACAGTGTTATAAAAAGAGCCCTTGATGAAAAAAAGATTCAGCTTGACCTTGTGAATATAAGAGATTTTGCGGGAAATAAGCACAACCATGTTGACGACTATCCCTACGGCGGAGGAGCGGGAATGGTTATGCAGGCAAAACCCATTTTTGACGCCTACAACAATATAAAAAAAAGACTTAAAGCTCCCTGCCCCGTCATATATATGTCTCCTCAGGGGAAGCCTTTTAACAATGAAATTGCAAAAAAATATTCAAAGCTTGATGAAATGGTCATTCTTTGCGGACACTATGAAGGCGTGGATGAAAGAATAATTGAGGAAATTGTAACCGAAGAGATATCCGTGGGAGATTATGTGCTTACAGGCGGAGAACTCGGAGCAATGATTGTTGTTGATGCCACTTCAAGGATGATTGAAGGTGTACTTAATAAAGAAGAAAGTCATCAAACGGATACCTTTGAGGACGGTCTGCTTGAATACCCTCAATATACCCGTCCCCCTCAGTTTAACGGAAAGAGCGTGCCAAGTGTACTTATAAGCGGAAATCATAAAAATGTGGATAAATGGCGAAGAGAGCAGGCGTTAAAAAGGACTCTGGAAAAACGTCCCGACCTGCTTGCAAAAGCAAAACTTTCAAAAAGCGATAAGAAGTATATTGCTAAACTGCTTAACGAAGCGGAAATGAAAGGAAACACCGATTAAGAAAAGGAACCGCAAAAGCGTTGTTCCTTTTTTTGCTTCAAAAAATAATGAATTTGTAAAAAAATATTGAAAAACAGTATTGAATTTGTTATAATACGGTCATATATACGTTCATTTATCAACCTATTGGTCGAAAATGTATCATCTATGACTACGGGAGGAAAGGGTTTTGTTTGGTAAAAAGCGAAAAAAAAGCTCCGGCAAAAAAGTAAATAAGAATACTCCCGAAAACATAAGAGGAGGCTATCCCAACAACGCAGGTTACAACTATGACGGCGGCTACGGGAGAACAAGTTTCGGGTCAAATATCAGGCCTGTAGGCTCTAACAACGGTTATATCCGTGACAGAGGAAGTAATTCTTCAAGAAAGGCCGATAAAAAGCCGATAAAGGTGAAAAGCAAAAACAAACTTGCCTTGCCGGTGTTTGCCTTTGTTGTGGGTATTATATTTATATATATAGTCGGTTCCGTGGTTGTATTTCTTACCAAAAAGAATGTTCAATACGATACCATAGCCTACGGCACCATAGATTCTCCGAATACTGTCTCTGCCGTTATAATAAGAAACGAAAGTGTATATAATACGACGGCGGCGGGAGTGGTTGATTTCAACGTTCTCGATAATCAGAGAGTAAAGAAAAATGAAGTTATCTGTTCAATAAAAAATGAAAAAGAGGTCGCAGCCCTTGAAAAAGAACTTGAAAAAATAGATGAGAGCATAATGCAGCTTCAAAACAACAGAGGCGGACTTTCCGTATATTCCGAAAATGTAAACAGAGATAACATGGAAATAAAAAATGTTGTTGATGCCTATGCTATGAAGAGTGCAAAGTTTGATGTTACCTCTCTTTACGATTTTATAAATGAAATAAACGGTAAGATAGACGGAAGAAATAATCTTCTTCTTTCGGAAAGTAAAGGCGATGTTGCCGAACTTGTAAACCAAAGAAAACAGCAGCAGACAAAAATTGATGATTCAATTCTTAAAATAACCGCCGCAAGCGGAGGAATAGTTTCATACAACCTCGACGGTCTTGAAGAAACATACAGTGTGCAGAATTTGCAAAGTCTTACTCCAAAACAATTAAATCCCAAATCTGTTTTCAAAAGTTCATTCAGGACAAATGTTCAAGCCGATACACCGATATTTAAGGTGGTAAACTCAAATGAGTGGTATATTGCCACCTATCTTCCCTCGGGAGAGTGTGCCGATTGGAAGGTCGGAGAGTATAAAAAGATATACATTGTAAACGATTCGGGCAAGCAACGTGAAATGATAGTGCAAATAAAGCACATAGGCGGTGAAGATAACGGAAACGAAAGATATATTGTCTTTACCTGCACCAGAGATGTACTTGATTTTATTAACACAAGAAGAATTACGATAGAAACAAATAAAGGCTTGAGGGGATATAAGGTTCCCAATTCGGCAATTGTTGAGGAAACCCTCCTTAAAATTCCCACCGATTACATTAGTGATGATTCAAGTGTGCTTAAAGTAAACGGAGAGGAAGTAAAGGAAATACCCATAGTTGTATCGGGACAGGAAGAGGGCTTTTCCTACATTCCCATGCAGATGGATTCCATAAATGTGGAGGACACCATCAAAAAACCGGGTTCGGATGACACCTATAAAATAACCGAAGTAAAAAACACTAAAGGAATATATGTGGTCAATTCGGGTATTGCCAAATTTAAAACGGTAAATCTTGAAAATTCGGTTTCAAACTCCACTCATACCGTGCTTGATGACAGCCTTAACACTAATATTTACGTTTACGACAGAATAATGACAAGCACCGATGACGTTCACAAAGATGAAAATGTGTATGAATAAGGATAGATGTCTATGTCAATAAAAGAAAATATTGAAAAAATAGAAAAAAATATAACACTTGCCGCTCAAAAAAGCGGAAGAAAAAGAGAGGATATTCTCCTTCTTGCGGTAACAAAAACCGTTGAAATTGAAAGAATGGAGGAAGCAAAACAACTTGGGTTGACTCAATTCGGAGAAAACAAGCCCCAGGAAATAAGCAGAAAGTATCCTCTTATAGACGGAGTAAAATGGCATCAGATAGGCCATTTGCAAACAAACAAGGTAAAAAATGTCATAGACAAGGTTTGCCTTATACATTCGGTGGATTCCCTTAAGCTCGGAAACGAAATAAGCAAAAGAGCACAGGCTTTGGGAATAGTATCAAATGTTCTCGTTGAGGTCAACATTGCCCGTGATGAAGCTAAACACGGAGTCGATCCCAATGAAACCGTAACAATTGTAACACAATTGTCAAAATTACCCTCGATATGCGTGAAAGGCTTAATGACAGTGGCTCCGTACACTCCCGACCCCGAAGAAAATCGTAAATATTTCAGGGAAATGTACAAATTATATATTGACATCGGAGCAAAAAAATACGATAATGTATCAATGGAATATTTGTCTATGGGCATGACCAATGATTATATCGTTGCCATAGAAGAAGGGGCAAATATTGTACGAATAGGAACGGGGATTTTTGGACAAAGAGATTATACCAAAATCGGTTGAATATAAAAAACGGAGGTAAAAAAATGATAAAGGATTGGTTTGAAAAGGCTAAGAATGCTATTCTCGGTGAAGAAGAGGAGTACGAAAACGAGTACGAGAACGAAAATGAGTATGAGGAAGAACAGGCCTCTTATAACGAGGAGCAGGAGAGCAGACAGAGCATGGGTTTTGCCAAGGTAAGATCCTTTGCAAATTTCAGCAGACAAAAAACTGCAGACGGTTATGTTGCACCGTCCACTCCTTCATTTTCGGCCTCCAGATTTTCTTCGAACAACAACAGTTCGTCAAAGGTGGTAAGCCTTAACGCAAATGTTAACATTCAGGTCGTTGTTACAACTCCCGCCACACTTGAAGAGGCAGCGGAGGTTTGCGAGGAGCTTAAAGACAGACACACCGTTATAGTTAATCTTGAGGGTGTTGAAAAGGAAATGGCTCAAAGAATTACAGATTTCTTCTGTGGTGCAAGCTATGCATTGAACGGCTCTGTTCAGCCTGTATCCAACAGAATAATAATCATCGGACCTTACGGAGTAAACATTACCGGACAGTTTAAGCAGCAGCTTGAAGAAGCAAGCGGCCTTAAATTAGGTCCTAATGCATCCGGTTGGAGATGATTTCATGAATGATGCGATAAATCTTATCGTTAATGCGTTGGGTGTTTTTGTTCATGTTATTTCGGGAGCTATGATGATAAGGTGCTTGTTTTCATGGATGCCGCTAATGAGCAGAAATAACCCGCTGTATGCCTTGGTATACAGACTTACCGAACCGCTGTATGCACCGGTTCGCAAAATGGTTGCCGCATCTCCCTTAGGAGGGGGTATGCCTGTTGATTTTTCACCGGTGTTTGCATTTTTGATGCTTGAGGCGGCATACAATTTGATTGCTAATATACTGTTATCCTTTACGGGAGCAGGCTGATGATTACTAAAAATAATTTACTTTCCTTTGCTTCGGACGATGATGAAAAATTGATCTTTGCAAAGCTTTTTGATAAGGTCGGTGCAGCCGAAAGGACATTTTCACCGACCTTTTCTGTGTTTATAAATCCTTTTGTTGCCCATAAGGCAGCCGACCTTCTTAAAAGCACAAACACTCAAATAATGCTTTACGGAGGTTACAAAGAGGCTGAAAGGGTGATGATGGGCTTTTTCCCTGAATTTACCGAAGCAAATGAAACAGATTTTCCCATAAAAATTCTTGAAATTGCTTACAGCACAAAATTCTCCTCCACTCTTACCCACAGGGAAATACTCGGCTCCGTATTAGGTCTAGGTATTACAAGAGAAAAAATAGGAGATATTATTATACAAGAGGGAAGGGCTGTAATATACTGTACCGATGATGTATCGGATTATATACTTACAAGCCTTACTAGGGCTTCAAGAACAAGTGTTAAGGTAAAGCTTCTTGAAGGCTTCATACCCGATAAGTTAAATGAAAAAGTAAAAAAAATTACTGTTGCCTCCTTACGGCTCGATCTGTTCCTAAGCAAAGCTTTCGGCATATCAAGAGGAAAGGCGGCAGAGCTTATACATGCACAAAAGGCATTTGTTAACTGGGGCATACCCAAAAACAATTCCGTTACGCTCTCCCCGGGCGATATTATCACGCTGAGAGGCTACGGAAGAGTAAAAATAAATGCTCTTGAAGGGAAAACAAAAAAAGATAATACGGTAATTGCAATTACCGTCTACTGATTTGGAAGGGGGCTTATTATGCTTACACCTGCTGATATTGAAAAGGCCGAATTTAAAAAAGTTGCGCTTGGCTATTCCTGTGATGAGGTCGATAAATTCCTTGACAAGGTAATAGCGGATTTTGAACGATTATACAAAGATAATTCAAAAATGCTTGAAAAGTCAAGAACTCAGGATGAGCTTATAAAATATTACAAAGACCTTGAAGACACCATAAGAAATTCAATAGTCAGATCCGAAAAAAATGCCGAGGAAACAAAGAAAAATTCCGAAATTGAGGCAAGTCAAATCGTAAAGGCAGCCGAACAGCAGGCAAAGGATATCTTGCAGGATGCAAACAAACAGCTTTATCGCCTTGAAACAAGAATTCTTAAGCTGAAAGCCGAGTACGAGGCAACAAGAACAAAGCTTAAAATGCTCCTTGAAGGACAGCTCGGAATGTTGCAAAGCTTTGAGCTTGAGGCATCGGGAGAAGACAGAAAGGACAACTGACACAGAAAAATATGAGAACACTTCACATTACGACCCCCGACAAAAGTTATCCTATATACATAAACGATAGTTTTTCGGCTCTTGAGGCAGCGTTTGAAAATATTTCGGCAAGCAAGGTGTGCATTGTTACCGACACAAATGTAGAAAAAATATACCTTGAAAATATAAAGACGATACTTTCAAAAAAATACAATGTTTGCTCTTTCGTTTTTGAAGCGGGAGAAAACAGTAAAAATCTTGATGTTATAAGAGAGCTTTTGGGAACACTTTGTGATGAAAGACTTGACAGAAAGTCGCTAATTGTTGCCCTTGGAGGCGGAGTTGTCGGAGATATGGCAGGTTTTGCCGCATCGGTATACATGAGGGGCATTCCGTTTGTTCAGATACCCACAACACTTTTAGCTCAGGTAGACAGTTCCGTGGGCGGAAAAACAGGTGTTGATTTCAAGGGCAATAAAAATATGATAGGTGCCTTCTATCAGCCCGAGTTTGTATATATAAACTCTTCCACACTTAAAACACTTCCCTACAGGCAGGTTGCGGCTGGTTTGGCCGAGGCTTTGAAGTACGGCTACATTATAAAAAAAGAACTTGTAAACTATTTTAAAGAAAATATCGACAAAATAATCGCTCTTGATAAATCCTGCATAGAGCATATAATTTTCGAATCCTGCGATGCAAAGGCTTTTGTTGTGGGAGAAGATGAAAAGGAAAACGGTTTAAGAGCCATTCTCAACTTCGGACATACCTTCGGTCATTCCGTTGAAACACTGAACGAATTTAAGCTCTTACATGGGGAATGTGTTGCGATCGGTATGGTTGCCGCAGTTTACTATTCTTTAAAAAAAGGAAATGTTCAAAAAGAAGATTTGGATCTTCTGAAAGAATTGCTCACAAAAATGGAGCTTCCTATCCTTTGTGATAATTCATCGGAAGATATAATCGAACAGATGCAGTACGACAAGAAGACCGCATCGGGAAAAATAACCGTTATCTCACTTGAAAGTATAGGTAAAGCAGCTATTGAAAAAAATGCTCCCATAGCTGCCATTAAAGAAGCAACGGATTATATTACAAAATGATTCAATTTATTTTTGTGGCCCTTTTGGTGGCTGTTGATTTTATAACAAAAAGAATTGCCGTTTCAAATCTTTTGGGAAAGGGCAGAATACCGATAATAAACGGTTTTTTTAATTTCACATACGTAGAAAATACGGGAGCTGCCTTTGGCAGTTTGCAGGGTGCAAGGTGGTTTTTTGTCGGAATTACCGTTGCTATGCTTGCGCTGTGCGTTTGGTATTATTTAAAGCTCCAAAAAGAAGAAAATTCTTTTTTGGCAAAAGTCGGAGTGTTGCTTGTTATATCCGGTGCGATCGGCAATCTTATAGACAGGCTTACAAAGGGATATGTTGTGGATATGCTTGATTTTATAATATTCGGCTACGATTTTCCCGTTTTCAATTTTGCCGATATCTGCGTTTGTGTGGGAGCCTTTTTGTATTTGTTATGGGGCTTTGCCTCCGAAATAAGGAAGAAAAAATGATACAGCTTTATACCGTTGAGGCAGAGGACGAAGGAAAGAGAATAGATATATACCTTAACGAGCTTTTGGACGAACTGTCTCGGTCCGCTCTTCAAAAGCTTATAAAAGCGTCACTTATTACCGTCAATGACAAGTCTTTCAACAAAAGCCTTAAAATAAAGACGGGGGATGTTATAAGGGTGGAAATTCCCGAGGCAAAAGAAATAACCGTTGAGCCGAAAAATATTCCCATCGAAGTGCTTTATGAAGATGAAGATGTAATAGTGGTGAACAAAGAACAGGGAATGGTAGTTCATCCTGCTCCGGGACATTACGACGATACCCTTGTGAATGCGCTTTTGTACAGATGTAAAGATTCTCTTTCGGGCATTAACGGAGAGCTTCGTCCGGGCATAGTCCACCGAATAGACAAAGATACCTCGGGAGTGCTCGTTATTGCCAAAAATGACAATGCGCACAGAGCATTGAGTGAGCAGCTTTCCGCTCATTCCATGAAAAGAATATATTACGCCGTGGTTTATAACGGCTTCAATGAACAAGAGGGCACCGTGAATGCCAACATAGAAAGGGCGAAAAACGACAGAAAAAAAATGGCTGTTGTTCCCGTGGGAGGAAGAAGGGCGGTCACGCATTATACCGTACTTGAAAGTCTCGGAAAATTCACCTTTATAAAGCTTCAGCTTGAAACAGGAAGAACTCATCAAATAAGGGTGCACATGTCGCATATAGGGCATCCACTTCTTGGAGACACCGTTTATTCGAGTGCAAAGCCCCCCTTTGATTTGCAAGGGCAGGTGCTTCATGCGGGGATACTTGGGTTTATTCATCCTCGAACGGGAGAATATATGGAGTTTTCATCTCCCTTGCCCGAATATTTTGAAAAAGTTCTCGATCTTCTGCGGAAAAGAATATGAAAAGTTGTTACGAAAATATTACAATTCGATTAAAGTAGTGAAATATTTTTTTTGTTGTGTTATACTACAATCGGCTTTTGTAGAATTGATGAGTGATTACATACACAAATCAATTTAGCTTTACTGAAAGGACGTGTTAAAAAGTGGCATTTAAAAAGCTTATCGGAGCGGGACTGTGCGGTATTATGCTCTTAAGTAATACCATAGGCGCATTTGCTGCGAACCGATATATTACCATGAATTTAAAATACGACTATAAGGACCATTATTACAATGCCGAAGAGGTGTTTGTAAATGTTAACGGTAACAGACTTACCGACTTGACAATGCCTCCCATTATCTTAAACAATTCTACCCTTGTTCCCGCAAGGGAAGTTTTTGAGGCAGCCGGTGCAACGGTTGAATGGAAGGCTGATGTGGAACAGGTATATATTACAAAGGGTGAGGACCTTGTTATTATCCCTATCAATACGGAAGTGGGCTATCTTAACGGCAATGCCAAAGAAATGGCTACCCCCGCAAAGATAATAAACAATAAAACAATGATACCTCTCCGCTTTGCATCCGAATCGCTGAATTATAACATAGAGTGGGATAACACCACAAGAGAAGCCTTTATATACGATCCTGCCGTATATAATCCTCACGGCGAGGTAACACAGGCACAAACTCAAGAAGATGTTATAGTGGAGGAAACGATATCCGAAGATAACGAAAAGCCTACCGAAGCGGCAACAGTTGCCAATGAGGCACAGACAAAAGAATCCGTTGTTGAACAGACTACCGTTATAAAAGAAGATAAGACCGAAACTACGACCGTTGTAAAGGAAGAAACGATAAATGTTATTCCCGACGGCACTGTCGGCTACAACTCACAGGTTGGTGCATTCTTCTTTGCAGACCCGAACAACAGGATCGATGTAAACTATATAACACACAGCGACAATTATAATAACCTTAAATATTCCCTTATTCTTCAGGGAGATTATTCTCAGCTTTTCACCTCCGCAACATATTCTGTGGATTCTGAATATGTAAACAGCTTTGTTGTTACCGTTGAGGCGGATAAGACAACAATAACAATGGATGAAAAGCAGATAATGGCAATGGTTGTTACAAAGGAGAACGGTTATGTATACTGTAAACCCGTTCTTCCCAAGGAAAAATATTCCAAGATAATAGTTCTTGACGCAGGTCATGGCGGAGAAGACCCCGGTGCAAGCGGAATGGGACTTATCGAAAAGGAATTGACCGTTGCAATGACAAACAAAGCAAGAGCATTGTTTGACAAGGACGATACCATAAAGTGCTATGTATCAAGAACGGATGACAGTTATCCTTCCTTTGATGACAGAACCGACCTTGCAAATGAAGTAGGCGATGCATTCATATCCGTACATATAAATGCCGCTACGAACTCCGCAGCATCCGGTACGGAGACCTATTCACTTTATCCCAACGATCAGGGTAACGGACTTACAAGCTACATGCTTGCAGAAAGAATATTAAATAAACTTCTTAACAATCTCGGTACAGTCGACCGTCAAGTTAAGAGTGAGAACTGGATCGTTTTAAGACAAAGCGACATACCTGCAACCCTTATTGAAATAGGCTTTATAACAAATGCCGATGATGCACGTATTATGGCATCTGAAGAGGGTAAAGACGGAGTAGCCAAGGCTATATACGATTCTGTGGTCGAGTTGTTTAACGAACATCCCCCGGTAAGATAAAATATATAATGATCGACATGGTAGAAAATCTGCCGTGTCGATTTTTTTGTTGTGTTATGACCCTATAGGTAATATTGCAATAAAAAATACTCTTTGTTTTTCGCAATATATCCAATAAAAACTACGAAAAAATTGCAAAATGTTAAGAAAGTGTTACGGGAAGAAACAATTTCTTAAAAATATCCTTGACATTTGTAACAACTTGTAGTAGAATACTTTTTGTAATGAAAATGTAACATAAATCGTCCAAAGAAAAGGGCGAAACAAGTAAGGAGTTTTTTCATGAAGTTATTCAATAAAGTAACCGTTGTCGCGTTAGGTGCTTTCGTTTGCAGTATTATGACAAGCCTTAGCGTATTTGCTTCCCCCGAAACTTTTGACGGCACCACCTACAAAGAGGAACTCTTCAACGAAAACGAAGTTCCCTCCGCTCTTTATACCGCGGCTCTTTGTGATGCGGAGCCTGTTAAAAATTCCGACTTTGATGTATATGTGACCGTATCCGGACCTAAGGGCATGGCCGAGGTCAAGGCCGATTCCGATGAATCCTCAAGAACTATCAAAAAGCTCGTTAACGGCTATTCACTCACTGTTTTGGGTGCAGAGCACGGCTGGGTAAATGTTATCGACGATGCGGGCGGAGTCGGATATATAAGAGGGTCTTATGTGACCTTCCACAACGGCAAAAAGCCCTCAAACGATGACCTTAAAAATGTTGTCAGAGATACAAAGGCACAGGCTGTTATCGACTATGCAAAGCAATTTCTCGGCACACCCTACGTTTGGGGCGGAACAAGCCTTACAAGCGGAGTTGACTGTTCGGGCTTTGTAATGAGCGTTTATAAAAACTTCGGTGTTGACCTTTACAGAACAACATTTGATATGTATAATCAAGGCACACCCGTAAATAAAGAAGACCTTATGCCCGGTGACCTTGTGTTTTTCCAAACTTATGCGGCAGGACCTTCTCACGTGGGTATATATGTGGGAGATAATTCCTTTATAGAGGCTGCCGACGACGGAGTTTCCATAACTTCCCTCGACAGAGAGTATCAGGCGGCTCACTACTACGGCGCAAGAAGAATATTGAACTGATATAAAAAGGCTTTTTACCTAAGGAAAGAAGGTGAAGAGCCTTTTTTAGTAAAAAGATCGGTACAACGAGAAAACACAACGTTATAAGTTTACAATTATATTGCAAAGAAACCTAAATATTGACTTAATCAAATAAAAATGCTAAAATGTCTCATAACATCAAGTTATTTTAAATAATACTATTGACTTTTTATAAAAAAACATTTAAAATCAATCTGTTAAATGTTAATTACACGGCGGTGTCCGTGCTTTATATAGCCTTAGGGCGTCACTCCGAAAAATAAAAAAAAGGGGGAATCATTATGCATAGGCACGAAGGTATGCGTCATAAATACGGATAGCTTTGACGGCTGTTTTTAGGGAAATTCTTGAAGTTTACGGTTCGTAAAATTTGTTATATTGATGATTGCATTGAATAGTTTATTAACAATGTGTAAGTGTTGTTAATAAAGCTTCGATCGCATTTGATCAAGCTTCGATTTTTCTGCCTTATCGCTTCGGAACATCCCTTAAGGAACCTTCGTCAAGACTGCGGAGTTTTCTCCAAAAGTAAAAGGCAGAGTACACATCTTCCTTACTGCGCATTGAAAAATGCGGGTGTGTACTCTGCTCTTTACGAAGAAATGTATTCATGATGCATAGTAAGGAGTAACGAGTACGATGCATATTTATCACCGATCGACAATAGAAATTTGCGTTTGCACGTCCGGCTTATGCTTTTTTCTTTTTGAGATCTGTTACAAATACGCATTTATGCCGTTACGGGGCATAGAAGCTGTGCCGTGATGGCGCTGTTTTGCTTTGCAAAGGCAAAGGGAGACAGTCTCGGGGCGTCGTAAGACGCAATGCTTTGCCGAGTTATATCACAGGCTCGGAAAATTTTAAAATTTTAAAAGGAGTGATTTTATGACATTCAAGAAAGTCTTAGCAAGTGTTCTTGCAGGTACAATGCTTGTATCCGCATTCAACACTATTTCTTTTGCTAAGAATTCTTCCGCAGTGACTTTAGCGGCTTCTGGCTATAAGTTTGTTGCGGCAGGAACAGAAGCTGACGAAACAGTTAAGTATCACGCAGGCGATGTATTATTCTCCGATGATGATGCAGTTGCAACGGTACACCAGGATCTCAAGTTAAGAGATATCACAGCAAACCCCGTTACAATCGGTGATAATACCTATGACCATGCTATCGCATCCGTAGGTGACAACACTGCGCTTTCCGTAGACGGCGGCGAAACTCAAGAAAAATACAGAATTGCTTTTGGCGTTACCGCTAAAAAGGACGTTACCGTTAAGGTCGATGTTAAGGTTGACCCCGGTAAGACAGTATACCTTCTTAATTCCGATACCGGTTCTGCTAACTCTGTTGCAACTATCGCTACACCTAAAGCAACTGAAGGCGGTGCTACACAGCAGACAACATTAAAGGCAAACGTTAAGGCAGGCGAGACAGTTTACTTTGCAGGTCTTGGTACAAATGCATACGTTTATGGCGTAGATGCTTCCGTAGCAGGTGAGGACGATGTTGAGTCCGGTTCTGCTGTAGAAACTTCTACAGAGGAAACAACAGCAGCTGAAGAGTCTACAGAGGCTACAACAGCAGCTGAAGAGTCTTCAGAGGCTACAACAGAGGCTGCTCCCGTAGTAGCAGGTTATGATTTCGTTGTTGACAACGAAGCTATCGGTGATGTAAGCAATGTTGGTGATGTTTTATTCACAAGTGATGAAGCTGAGGTTAAGGCTAACTTACCTATAGTTTTAAAGAGCCCCGATGACGGCAATGCTGTTAGCATCGGTGAGAATGCTTACGTTAAGTACTTACAGTCAGAGGCTGAAGATTATACATCCGTAACCTTCGCAGGTGAGGATGCTGTAACCAAGATTCGTATCGCTATTGCTATCACAGCAAAGAAGGATATGACACTCAAGGTTGACAACAAGATCGGTTCCAAAAAGATCAACTACCTTATAGGTAACTATGATGAAGCTGCAGCTACAGCTACAGTTCTTGATAAGTATGAGAACACAGGTTCTTCTTCCGAGTTCGGAACACTTACAGCAACTGTTAAGGCAGGCGAGACAGTTTACTTTGCAGGTAAGGGTACAAACCCTGTATTCTTTGCAGCAGATTTCGACGCTTCCGAGTCAAGCGACGTTTCTACAGATGCTTCCACAGAGACAACAACAGCTGAGGAAGTTTCCACAGAGTCTACAACAGACGCACAGGCTTGTGACGTTGTAGTAGCAGTTGACAGCATCTCCGCTAAGGCAGGCGATACTGTTGAAGTTCCCGTAAGAGTTACAAAGCAGCCCGGTCTTGCAACATTAGGCGTATACGTTGCTTATGATCCTGCTCTTACATTAGATCAGGCTAAGACAGCAGCATCCGATGCTAAGGAATTATTCCAGGCAGCAGGTGCAGGCGTAACGATCAATGCTGACGGCAACCCCGTTATGTATTCTTCAGTAACACCCGAAGATGCTCCCAGCGCAGCAGCTGCTAAGCTCTTCTCACTTTATGTAACAATTCCCGCTAACGCAGCAGCAGGCACAAAGTTCAACATTGCTCCCGTTTATACAGGTAACGCAAGTGTTGAGGGTGCTTTCGATGCATTATACAACCAGCTTACAGTTGGTTTCGTAGGCGGTGTTATCACAGTTGAGGGTACAGAAGTATCCACAGAGGCTTCTACACAGGCTTCTACAGAGGCTACAACATCTAAGGTAGAGCCTACAAGCCAGGCAACAACTCAGGCAGTTGAGTCTTCAAGCCAGGCAACAACTAAGTCTCAGGCTACAACATCCAATACAGAGACAACAACCTCCAGAAGACGTTCTTCAGGTGGCGGTGGCGGCGGTTCTTCCTCAGGTAGAATCGTTGTAAACGGCAGATCTTCAGTTGCAACAACAGAGGCTTCCACAGAGGCTACAACATCTTCTGTTGTTGATAAGGCTGATGGCAATGCAACAGGTTTCACAAAGGATATCAAGGTTACTATCGACAGCAACATCGTTCTTATAGGCGATGCTGAGGTTGAGATGGATGCCGCTGCTTACATTCAGGAAGAGAGCGACTCCACATTAGTACCTCTTCGTTTCGTAGCAATAGCTATCACAGAAGGTAGCGTAGAGTCTGTTCAGCAGGCTGACTCCAGTGAAATCGTTTCCTGGGATGCTGATACAAAGACAGCTACGATCAAGGCTATGGGCAAGGTTGTTAAGTTCACAGCAGGTAGCGACATCATGGTAGTTGGTACAGACACAAGAGTTATGGATAACGGCGTTGTTGCCGAGATCACAAACGATAGAATGTATGTACCTTTCAGAGCACTTGGCAACGCTTTAGGCGTTAAGGTTGAGTGGGATGAGGCTACAAGAACAGCTATCTATCTTGCTAAGAAATAATTAAAAATTGTAACGATTTTTGGAGGATGCTTCGGCATCCTCTTTTTTTGTGTTTGTTTTCGTAGCGATAAAAGAATATTGATTTTTATTAAAAGTATTGGTATAATGTAATAAGTTATTGCGTAACAGACCGACCATTGTGTTTTATAAAGACGAGGGAGAGAAAATGATGAAAAGAATATTTTTGTTTTTTGTGCTGTGTGCGAATCTTTTTATCCTTACCGCACATATACAGGCAGCCGTTATTTCGAACAACGCTCATAAAAATAATTACACGACCTACGGCAGTACAACAAAATCATACCTTTACGAACAGGACGGATTTTTCTACAGAGTAGAGTACATTTCAGGTTCTGTTTGGGTTGAAAAATATACTTTAAACGGAGAATATGTATCCCTTGTTAAACAGATAACTCCGCCTTTGTCACTTTTTGGTGCCTTTTACTCGGGTTCGGAGTACAATTATCTCGTTTTCGGAGAACATAATAAAGAAGAAAGCACTCAGGCCGAAGTCATAAGAGTTGAAAAATATACCAAAAACTGGCAATACATTTCATCGGGGTCGGGTTACGGACTTAATACCTATATTCCGTTTGATGCGGGGAACTGTTCCGTAACGGAATATGACGGTACTCTTTACGTGTTTACTTGTCATACCATGTTTAAATCTTCCGACGGGTACAATCATCAATCAAATATGCTGTGTATTTTCAACGAAGAGGATATGTCCCTTTCAAAGAGCAGCTCTGCATTTTATTCATCACATTCCTTCAGACAGAGTATTGAAACAGACGGGACCTATCTTTTCGCTCTTGACCACGGTGATGCCTACCCTCGTTCCCTTAAGCTGAGCAGAAGCACTTTGGCGGCAACATCTGTTACAAGTAAAGATATTCTTGCCATTTCAGGGGAAACGGGAGCCAATTCCACGGGTGTTTCGGTTTCAGATATGGTGCTTTCATCGGATAAGTGCTTTGTGGTATACAACAGTGTTGAAATGGGAGATAACTACAGTGCAAGCGGACAGAGAAATATTTATGTGGCCATTGCCGATAAGACCCTTTCAAAAGTAAATACCGTTCAACTTACCGATTACACGGCAGATGACGGCATAAAGCCCTACACGCCTTACATAATTGCCAATGGCGACGGAAATTTCTCCGTTTTGTGGGAGGAGTATAACGGCTCAAGCTTTACCGTTAAAATAAAAATTATCGACCAAAACGGAACGGTCATAAAAAGCGGTGAAAATCACACCGTTTTATCCGATTGTAAACCTGTCTGTATTAACGGGACTTTGTGGTGGTACACAGCTTCAAACAGTGAACCTTGCTTTTACAGCATAAAATTATCCAACCTTGAAAGCACGCCTTCCCCTCTTGAGGCATACACCTTTGACAGCACAACGGGCACTCTTTCAATAAACGGAGTAGGAGCTGTTCCCGCCGATGGGCCTTGGAGTACGAACAAAGAAAACATTAAAAAAATTATTATAGGTGACAATATAACGGGGATAGCTTCGTCTGCCTTTAAAGAATATACGGCTTTGGAAACGCTTTCTTTAGGTTCAAAACTCGGCAGCGTCGGTTCATCTGCCTTTAACGGTTGCACATCCCTTAAAACGGTGAAGGCAAAGAGTATTTCTTCCATAGAGTCATCTGCTTTTGCGGGCTGCACAGCTCTTGAAACATTTGAATTTCCCGAAAACTTAACAAGCCTCGGTTCTTCCGCTTTTGATCAATGTTCTTCCTTGCAGGCGGCTATTTTGCCCGATTCTGTAACGAGCCTTGGAAGCTCCTGCTTCGGACAGTGTAAAAAGCTTAAGACCGTCAGGCTTTCAAAAAATATTAAAACAATCAATTCTATGACTTTTTATGGAACTTCCTCTCTTGATACCATAGAAATTCCATACGGTATAACTTCCGTTGGTTATGCTGCCTTCTGGTCATCGGGAATTAAGGCCGTAACCATACCCACCTCTGTTACAAGCATCGGTTCAAGAGCCTTTTCTTATTGCTATTACCTTAAACTGATCTCTGTTCCCGACACCGTAACGAATATAGCCACGGATGCTTTTTCGTACAAGAAAACCGCTGTTTACTGTTTCAAAGATTCTTCTGCCGAGGAATTTGCCGTAAACAACTCCATGACCGTCAAATATATAGGTGATGTTGACGAAAACGGAACATTTGATGCCGCGGATTCATCTCTGATCCTTAAAAACAATGATACTGCCGATGCGCAGATAAATGCAAGCTGCGATATAAACTGCGACGGCAAGACCGACATTCTTGATGCTATCGCATCACTTAAATAAGGAGGTATAATATGGGTATCGATCTGTCTAAAATTAATATAAAAGATGTTGATGTTAAGGCTCTTGCCTATGAAGTGCTCTCAAGTGTGAAAAAGCCCAACATACTTGTTATCGGTGCAACTCAATCGGGCAAAAGCACTCTTATTAACGATATGTTCTCCTTCGAACTTGCCGAGGTGGGAAAAGACGGTTCTTCCACCACAAGGGGTATTAAAAAATATTCGCCTCACGATTCCACCGTCACACTTTACGATTCTGAGGGCTATGAAGTGGGAGCCGAGAACGAATTTAAACAGCGAGTTTTCGATTTTATCGATAAACGTTCCGCAAGCGGAGAACCCGAACACTATATCCACGAGGCGTGGTATGTTGTGGACGGCGGTAAAAAAAGATTTTTTGACCTTGATAAAGAAATTATAAACCGCCTTCAAAAAAAACACATACCCGTTGCCGTGGTAATTACAAAGGTGGATAAACTTGATACCGATGAACTTGCTCAGCTTCGCGAGGAAATATCAAAAAATTTCTCGACTATCGATATTTTCAACTATTCGGTAATGCTCGGACACCTTCCCGAAAACGACAGAAAAGAATACGTACAAAAGGAGGCTCTTGCAAACTGGTCGCTTTTCAACCTTGAAATTGCTTTGCAAGGAGGGCTTGTATGCGGTCTTAATTCTGCCCTTGAGCTTAAAAACAAATACTGTCGTAACGTTATAATACCCAAATATTGTGCCGCCGCTGCGGCAGCCGTATTAATACCCCTCCCTTTTGCCGATTCCATGCTTCTTACACCTATACAGGTGTCTATGACTATGAATATTATGCATGCCTACTCCATGAAAAATGAACTTAAAGACATTTTAGGCCCCATAATAGGCAGCACCTTCGTTGCCAATTTGGGAAAGGCGCTTGCGGGTAATCTTGCCTCTTTAGCACCAGGAGGTCAGGTGGCAAAACTTGTTGTTAACACCGCCGTAGCTGTGCCGATTACCGCAACATTAGGTGTGGCGATATCCTATCTTATTGAAAACTATTTAAAGGCATCCGTTAACGCAAACGGCAATGTTTCCTTTGAAAAAATGTTTACAGCCGAAAATATCAGGAAAGCCTGTGAATTTGTTTCTAACAATAAGGAACTGTTTGGCATTGATAAGCTTATTAAAAAAATAAACAGCGACATCGAAAAGAACAAGAATAGGTAATTATTACCAATAAAACAGACAAAAATTGTTTGATTTTTTGACTTATATTTTCCTCCGAAAAATGATATAATATATTTGCAGTAGTTTTATTTATTTTCAAGAAAGGAGGAATTTTGGTGTATAATGTCGGAGACAGAGTAGTGTACCCCATGTACGGCGCAGGGGTGATAGAGGCTATCGAAAACAAAGTGATTGACGGCGAGGCAAAAGATTTTTATGTGTTAAATGTACCAACAGGAAACCTCAAAATCACTGTTTCCGTCAGCAAGGCAGAAAGGCTCGGCTTAAGGTATATCAATTCACCGGAAGAGATTAAAACCATAGTTATGGATGCGGGCACGGTAAATATGTCAAGTGACTGGAATTTGAGAAACAAAGAGAACACAGCAGTTTTGAAAACCGGTGACCTTTACAAAATAATGGAGATATTCAAGACCCTTATTTTCAAGGAAAGAGAAAAAAGCCTTTCAAGCGTTGAGAAAAAACTTTTAGGAACCGCAAAGCAAATAATACTGAGCGAAATTATTTTATCAAACGGCATTGAAAGAAGCGATGCCGAGGCGATATTGATGAGCGGAGTTACCGCATAATAAAAGGGAGTATTTTCCCGATTGTGAAAATACAATAGGGATCGTATGATATGTTTGGCATCCCCGAGGGGATGCTTTTTAACAAACTAAGTAAGCACCCCCGCTTCTAAAGCGGGGGTGCTTACTTAAAATTCAGTGGGAGCTTAGACTTCCTCTGAATTTGGAATTGCTTGCAATTCCGTTGGTTATGAGTATGTAGCAGAAATTTATGT
>DFJD01000063.1:4524-5711 GCA_002372875.1 Clostridiales bacterium UBA3680 | reverse complement strand
ATTAAAGGCTGTCTGCAATGCTGTGGACAGGAAATATCTGTCTGATCGATTGCCATACCCATATACAGATGAATCCGCTGAATGGTGGATTGCTTCTGGTGCGAAGTGGTAGATGGAGAGTTAAAGCTCCTGGAGGCAGAAGGCGCTAAGTGGCTATCGAAGGATACGCTATACAGCGTTCAGTGGCTTCCGGCAGATATGACACTTATTGAGAAGATTGAACAGCAGATGGGATAGCTTATTTGATTGGAGAAACTATGGTCGAACAGTTTAGTTGGAGCCCACTAATCCATAGACGTGCTCCGAGGCACGTTGAGACGGTAGTATTGATGTCACGGGTTGAAGGAAAATAACCGCGAAAACCACTAATACTGCAGCTTTTGGGTAATCGTGTAAATTAGGCGTCGGGTAGTACGAACGCTTCTCGGTAACTTATTCAAGGGCAAATCAGTTCAAAAAGTGTGAGAGTTGAGTAGCCGAAATAGACGTCACATAGTTGAAGCTGTGGATTAGATGTCAGGGGTGTTGAGTGTTCGAGATAGATGTTGGAGGAATTGTTATATGGCATCAAGCAAAGAATATTTGGATTTCATATTAGAGCAGCTGTCAGATTTGGATGAGGTATCCTATCGTGCGATGATGGGAGAATACATCATCTATTATCGGGGCAAGGTAGTCGGCGGCATTTACGATGACCGCTTTCTTGTAAAGCCCACAAAGTCCGCCGTGGCTATGATGCCGGACACAAATAGAGAATTGCCGTATGAAGGAGCAAAGGAAATGTTGCTCGTTGATGATGTAGACAGTAAGGAGTTTCTTATAAAACTGCTGGAAGCAATGTATGAGGAACTGCCTGCTCCGAAGAAAAAGAAGTAAGCACACACCAAGGCTCCCACACCTCTTTCAGCGGCGTGGAGCGGAAAAGAAGTGAAAATAATGGACGCTGTTATATATATCCACGGCAAAGGAGGCAACGCGGCTGAGGCGGAGCATTACAATTTGCTGTTTTCTTCCTGTAATGTGATCGGACTTGAGTACAAGAGCTTTACACCGTGGGAAGCAGGAATGGAAATACATGCTGCTGTTGCAGAACTGAATGCAGAATATGACAGGATTATTCTGATTGCCAACAGCATCGGTGCGTATTTCTCTATGAACGCAGATATCGAAAGATATGTCACTCACGC
>DFJD01000063.1:0-4365 GCA_002372875.1 Clostridiales bacterium UBA3680 | reverse complement strand
ATTTTGGTGAAGACCTGTCATGGGAGTGCCTTTCCTATGTGAGAGAGCATCCTGTGGACTGGAACGTTCCGACCGATATTCTCTACGGAAGCGCAGACAATCTGACATCCGTTGATACAATTATGGATTTTGCTCAGGCGCATCATGTGAGTATTACCGTTATGGAGAACGGTGAGCACTGGTTCCACACGGAGGAGCAGATGCAGTTCCTCGATAACTGGCTCAAAAACAAATTGGATAGTTAAGCCTGCCGGCTTAATTATAAATATCATTTTAAGGAGAGTACTGTTTGAAAAAGTACAACACACCGGAGATTGTCGGCTGACCGGGAGGTTTGCAGACGATCAAAACAAACCTCCCGCTGAAAGGCAATTGCAGTCAACAATTTTCAGGAGGAAAAACAATGAATACAAATGACTACATCATTCGTTTAGAAAGAACTGAAGACTATAGAGAAGTTGAGAATCTCGTCAGAGAATCGTTTTGGAACGTGTACCGTCCGGGATGCAGTGAGCATTATGTGCTCCATGTGCTGCGTGATGATCCGGCTTTCATCAAGGAACTTGATTTCGTCATGGAGCAGGATGACAGACTGATCGGACAGAATATGTTTATGAAGACGATTATCGAAGCGGATGACGGCAAGGTGATCCCTGTCCTGACAATGGGGCCGATTGGCATCACTCCGGAACTCAAACGCAAGGGTTATGGAAAGGTGCTGCTTGCTTACTCTCTGGAGAAGGCGACCGGACTCGGCTATGGCGCTGTTCTGTTTGAAGGCAATATCGGATTCTACGGCAAGTGCGGTTTTACTTATGCCCGTGAGTTTGGTATCCGCTATCATGACCTGCCGGAAGGCGCGGATGACTCCTTTTTCCTCTGCAAGGAACTGATTCCGGGATACCTCGATGGCGTTACCGGTGTATACCGGACACCGCAGGGATATTATGTGGATGATTCAGATGTGGAGAAATT
Source organism: Clostridiales bacterium UBA3680 (assembly GCA_002372875.1). Lineage (GTDB taxonomy): Bacteria > Bacillota > Clostridia > Lachnospirales > CAG-274 > UBA3680. Next base: position 3,390 of record DFJD01000063.1, on the reverse strand, counting down.
CGACAAGGGATTCCCCGCAAAGAAGAAGTTGAAACTACCGGGACAGATTTTCTAAACGAGACTAAAGCTCCTCACTACCGACAAATGTATCGGCGGTGAGGAGCGTTTTTACTTTTCACATGGGAAAAGATAAGTTCCCATAAGTACCTTTTGAAGTATATGTGCGCAATCTGTCGCACTTATATTTGAATCTCCGTCAACATCCATATATTTGATATAATCATTCGTCTTGTCTTCTATGGGCAGTTTGTAATTGGCATTAAGTATTTTTTTCAGAACCAAAGCGGCATCATTTGCGGTAAGTGAGCCGTTACAGTCGGCATCACCGTAAGAAAAATTTTTTTCTTCAAGCAGCGAAAATACAGCCGTAATGTCACCTTTGCCCAGAATATCCCTTAATTCGGAAGAGGATATACCATCTATTTTTCCGAGTTTTGTAAAAGTCCAGGAATTTACATCGTAGTATATGGTTATATTGTTTCCTTGATACAATATAAGGTCTCCTGGTTCTGTTGTAATATATGTATCGTTTCTCGGCAAAGTTGTTCCGAGAGGACCGACTTTCTCAAAATCGCCGTAATCGGACATTTCTACCGTTAATTTGCCTTTTGAAAGCAGTTGTACGAATGCTTTTGCAGAAGAATTATCGGATAGTGTAGCCGTAAGCGTATAATCGCCAACTTCTATTTTTATTTTATCCTCGGCATAGGCATTTGAGGATAAGGTAAGCAACACTGCCATAAAAACGATGAAAATAATAAGTTTTTTCATAGGAACCACACCCATTCGCAGTAATCGTATCGTTTTTCGGACGAGCCGATGGTTATTGGTCTTTTAATGCATCTTTGAAAAATTCTTCAAACTTATCAAAGGGGATTTTGGTCGTATCATCATAGAGATCGACATGGTTTGCATTAGGAACTTCGTATATTTCTTTTGGTTCGGAGGCATTTGCATATGCGGTTTCACTAAAACCTTTTGAATGTGCGTTTTCACCCACAACAAAAAGTATGGGGCGAGGTGTTATTTCGCTTATATGTGTAAGTGAAGGGAAATTCATAAGCGACATATTTGATGTTGCTGTAATATTTCCAAGGGCATTTTGATGCCAGCCTCGCTTTGTGCCGTAAAAACTGAAAAATTCTGCTGTTACGGGGTCCAAATTTTCGGGTATTTTTTCAACGGGAGCCGAGGGATAACCGTCGTTGTATTTAGGATAACCGTTATCCACATCTTCCCAACGCTGTTTTGCAAGTTCGTTAAGCTGCTGCTGTCTTGCCTCTCCGGTTACTCCGTTTCCGAAACTGCTTATATCATACATTACGGATGTAGCTATTGCTTTTATTCTTGCATCCGCTGCCGCAGCGGATAATGCAAAGCCGCCGCTGCCACAGATACCTATTGCACCTATCTTTTCTCGGTCAACATATTTAAGTGTGCCCAAATAGTCAACGCCTGCACTGAAATCTTCCGCGTAAATATCGGTTGAACCGGTCATTCTCGGCTGACCGCCGCTGTAACCGTGGTAAGAGGGATCGAAAGCAATAACCACAAACCCTCTTTGTGCAAGTTCATTTGCATATACACCGGGACCCTGTTCTTTTACACCGCCAAACGGAGGACCGATAACGATTGCGGGATATTGCTTGTTTTTGTTAATATCTTTTGAAGTATACAAATCAGCCGCGATTTCAATACCGTAACGATTTTTGTAATAAACATGTTCTCTTTTTACATTTTCGGAAAGCTTGAAAATATAATGTTCTTCCGAGGCTTTAACTCTTGTAGCGGAATTGGGGTTATTCTGTGTTGCAGCCGTTGTTATATTCCTGATGTTTGATGATGTGGTTTTACCGTATGCCGAAACACCTGTTAAAAGTATTCCGGAAAGAATTACAGCCAAAAATTTTTTCATATAAATCAGCCTTTCTTACTATTTTTAAGAATTTCAATAACTTCTTTTTTAGTGAGTGTCTTATAACCGCCGTCAAGCAGGAAAGTTGCATCCGCAATGCCATCAAGCATATTATCTTTTACTCCCAAATCGGTTATATTCATAACAACGCCTATATCATTCATCCATTTTTCCAATTCATCAAGTCCCGAAGAAGCTGTTTCTTCGTCCGTTTTGCCTTTTGGATCAACGTTCCATACATTTATTGCAAAGCGTTTGAACTTTTCAAGTCCGTTTTTCATTATATAACGATAGTAGGGCAGAGATACGGCCGAAAGTGTCATGCCGTGTGTAGCATCGGTATATGCGCCTATTGCCTGACCTATCATGTGCACTTCCCAATCGGTGGATTTACCCATTGCAATAAGAGTGTTAAGAGCCCATGTTGCCGTCCACATGATATTACTGCGAGCTTCGTAATCCTGAGGATCTTTAACTGCGATCCTTGATGAGTGGATAAGAGATCTCATTAGTCCCTCGGCAATATAATCGCTGGTGTTATCGTCTGTGTTTGAAAAATACTGCTCCATAATGTGAGACATTATATCAAATAAACCTGCGGTCATCTGATATTTGGGTACGGTAAGAGTATATTTGGGGTTTAATACGGAAAATTTCGGCATTACATCATCGCCAAAAACGTGACCGATCTTAAGTTTTTGCTCGTGGTTTGTGATTACCGAGCCGCCGTTCATTTCGGAACCGGTGCCTACCATTGTCAATACGGTTCCCACGGGTATAATTTTGTTGTTCGGTTCTTCCATTTTTAGATAATATTTTTCCCAAGGATCGCTTTCACAATGTGCCGATACGGAAACACCCTTAGCATAATCTATAACAGAACCTCCGCCTACCGCAAGAATAAGGTCAACATCATTTTCTTTTGCAACTTTGCACCCTTCGTACAGTTTTTCAACAGTAGGGTTTGACATAACACCGGGCACTTCATACACATCTTTACCGCAGTCATTTAATATTTTAATTACGTCATCATATATACCGTTCTTCTTTATGGAACCCCCGCCGTAGGTAAGCAGAACTTTTTTGCCGTATTTTTTCAACTCATCGGCAAGATATTTTAAAGAATCATCACCGAAATAAAGCTTTGTGGGGTTTGAATAAATAAAGTTTCCTAACATGTTAAATTCCTCCTAAGTTTTCTTTTTTCATCATAAAGATAAGATAATCAAGACAGCTTATGTTTTCCTCTTTTTTATGAATTTCATCAAGTAATTTTCGTCTGTGTGAGGATAGCAATTTTTCGCATTCCTTTTTATCACAAATATGATCGGTAAAATTTTTTATAAAATCATCGCTGCAACCTGCATCTTTAAGATTTTGTATCAAGCTGTCATTCATTTTTATCAGTCCCTATATTTAACAAACTAAGGAAGTCCCCCGCTTCTAAAGTGGGGGTGCTTACTTAAAATTCAGTG
>DFJD01000055.1:11879-13050 GCA_002372875.1 Clostridiales bacterium UBA3680 | reverse complement strand
TTCAAGTGAATTAATCAGTGCTTCCATAAAGAACGGATGCCCCTGTAAAAAAAGAAGCATCCGTTTGTTCGGCTTAAAGGTAATTGAGATGCCGAATACATATCGATTTTGTGTTCGTTTTACGCTTTATCCCTTGCTATGCAATACTCGAGTCCTTTTTTTACAAAGTTATCGGAAAAGGTGTTAAATACTCTTTCTGCGTATCTGTTGCCGGGCTTTGCGATTTTTTGTTTTTGAAGGTCTGTTATTTTTGTAAGGGAAGGATCGATGTTCTCAAAAAAGTCACCCATACGGGAAAGAAGCTCCGATGCTGCGACCCTTAAGCTTTTTGTTTCGTTGCCCACAGATATTTTTGTGGCATCTATATCGTAACGAGCGGAGTCTTTAAAGCGTTGCACGGCGGTGAACTGTTTTTCCTCCGTAAATTCATTTGTGGGCAGACAGGCGTTGTATATCAAAAAAAGCTGTAAAAAAGTAAGATCTTCGGCGGTTATTCCCGCAAAAGAAAAAGGATTTAGATCTATGTTTCTCAGCTCTATATGGTTAGCTCCTTCGTTTTTGAGCCTGTCAAGATCGTTTTCTCCCTTTGGTTTTATACGTATGGGATAGTAGAGCTCGGAAGCACTTGATATGGCACCGTCGGAAATGTATTTTTTTACGCTTTCGGTATAGGCGGAAAGGTCGGTGTAATCAAGTATGGGAACGAAGTTGTTCCAGTAGCCGTTTTTGCCGCATCTTACAGAGGCATCTCCGTAAAAGAGAGCACCGCCCGTTTTTCCCTCGTTGTAAAGCGAGCTGTCAACAAGAGGGGAGGCGGAAAAAAGAACGTTTATTATCCAGCCGTTTTCAAGTGAGTTTGCGGCAAGGGAAAGATAGAGCTTGTTTTTGTATTCCCGAAAATCCTTTTCGCCCGAAAGTTCAAAATCGGCTCTTAAAAGCTCATCTGAGAAGGAATAGTTTACATGTATTCCGCAGAATGTCATTTTTTTGCGTCCGTAAACGGAGGCAAGATAGTTACGGTATTCCGTCTTGTAACCGAGCTCGCCTTCAAATACGGCTATGGGGATATCTTCTTCCGATTCTATAAAAGGCGGGTTTGAAAAGCACCACAGATATTCTCTTTCCGAAAGGGTACTTAAGGAACCATTGATTAATTAATCATTCGCATATT